>NZ_JBSGYY010000027.1:0-127290 GCF_053610705.1 Streptomyces sp. NPDC054872
AACGCCCGGTTACATTCCGAACCCGGAAGCTAAGCCTCACAGCGCCGATGGTACTGCAGGGGGGACCCTGTGGGAGAGTAGGACGCCGCCGAACTCAATTTATAGCCGTGGTCCCTGGACTTATTGTCCAGGGACCACGGCTTTTTGTGTTTCCGGAGCCTTTTTGACCTCGGGTCACCCCTCTGCACCGCCGGCTGACAACTGACGGTAAGGTCAGGGGGCATCATCGGCTCGTTTCCCACAGGAGGCCCCCGGGTGGAGGTCCAGGAAACTCGCGTCCAGACGGACCGGGTCCTCACCATCCCGAACATCCTCAGCATGGCGCGCCTCGTCGGCGTACCTCTCTTCCTGTGGTTGATCCTCAGGCCGGAGTTCGGCGGTCCCAAGAGTGACCACTGGGCGCTGCTGGTGCTGATGCTGAGCGGCATCAGCGACTATCTCGACGGCAAGCTGGCCCGCCGCTGGAACCAGATCAGCAACCTCGGGCGGTTGCTGGACCCGGCCGCTGACCGGCTCTACATCCTGTCGACATTGGTCGGCCTCACGTGGCGGGAGATTCTTCCGCTCTGGCTGACCGCGGCGCTGCTGCTGCGTGAGCTGATGCTGCTGGTGATGGTCTGGATCCTCAGGCGTCACGGCTATCCGCCGCCCCAGGTGAACTTCCTCGGCAAGGCAGCCACGTTCAACCTGATGTACGCCTTTCCACTACTGCTGCTCAGTGATGGAAGTGGCTGGATCAGCACTCTCGCTGCTATTTTCGGATGGGCGTTCGCAGGATGGGGTACAAGTCTGTACTGGTGGGCAGGGATCCTCTACGTGGTCCAGGTCCGCCGCCTTGTCCGTGCAGACACCACGGCCGATTGAGCTCGCTGATGTGGCAGCTGTAGAGGCTTGCAGTCCCGTGAGCGACATTCACGGGCCTATTTCGGCTGGCTGAGTCGGCTAGATCGTCGTCTATTGAGGAGGACGCTTCCGACATGAAGGCCGTCGTAATGGCCGGAGGCGAAGGCACGCGCCTTCGCCCTATGACCTCGAGCATGCCCAAGCCGCTCCTGCCTGTGGCCAACAGGCCCATCATGGAGCATGTGCTGCGGCTGCTCAAGAGGCATGGGCTCACCGAGACCGTAGTGACAGTCCAGTTCTTGGCCTCGCTGGTCAAGAATTACTTCGGCGATGGTGAAGAGCTCGGGATGGAGCTCACCTATGCCAATGAGGAGAAGCCACTCGGCACTGCCGGGAGTGTGAAGAACGCCGAGGAAGCATTGAAGGATGATGCCTTCCTCGTGATCTCCGGTGATGCACTGACCGATTTCGACCTCACCGAGCTGATCAACTTCCACAAGGAGAAGGGCGCGCTTGTCACCGTATGTCTGACGCGCGTGCCCAATCCGCTGGAATTCGGCATCACCATCGTGGACGAAGAAGGAAAGGTCGAGCGCTTCCTGGAGAAGCCGACCTGGGGGCAGGTCTTCTCCGACACGGTGAACACGGGCATCTACGTCATGGAGCCCGAGGTCTTCGACTACGTCGACGCCGACGTGTCGGTGGACTGGTCCGGCGATGTCTTCCCGCAGCTCATGAAGGAAGGCAAGCCCATCTATGGGTACATCGCCGAGGGCTACTGGGAAGACGTCGGCACGCATGAGAGCTACGTCAAGGCTCAGGCGGACGTGCTGGAGCGCAAGGTCGACGTAGAACTCGACGGCTTCGAGATCTCGCCCGGGGTGTGGGTCGCCGAAGGCGCCGAGGTCCATCCCGACGCCACGCTGCGGGGACCGCTCTACATCGGTGACTACGCCAAGGTGGAGGCGGGCGCCGAGATCCGTGAGCACACGGTGCTGGGGTCGAACGTCGTGGTGAAGGCCGGCGCCTTCCTGCACAAGGCCGTCGTGCACGACAACGTCTACATCGGGCAGCACAGCAACCTGCGGGGCTGTGTCGTCGGCAGGAACACCGACATCATGCGAGCCTCCCGCATCGAGGACGGAGCCGTTATCGGCGACGAGTGCCTCGTCGGTGAGGAATCGATTATCCAGGGCAATGTCCGGGTGTATCCGTTCAAGACGATCGAGGCCGGCGCGTTCGTCAACACCTCCGTCATCTGGGAGTCCCGGGGCCAGGCGCATCTCTTCGGGGCGCGCGGTGTCTCCGGGATCCTGAACGTGGAGATCACGCCGGAGCTCGCGGTGCGGCTCGCGGGGGCGTATGCCACGACCCTCAAGAAGGGCTCGACCGTCACCACGGCCCGTGACCATTCACGAGGCGCGCGGGCGCTGAAGCGAGCGGTGATCTCGGCGCTGCAGGCCAGCGCCATCGACGTACGGGACCTGGAGAACGTACCGCTGCCCGTGGCGCGGCAGCAGACGGCGCGGGGCAGTGCCGGCGGGATCATGATCCGGACGACGCCCGGGGTTCCGGACTCCGTCGACATCATGTTCTTCGACGGGCGAGGAGCCGACCTTTCGCAGGGGAGCCAGCGGAAGCTCGACCGGGTGTACGCGCGTCAGGAGTACCGGCGGGCCTTCCCCGGGGAGATCGGGGATCTGCACTTCCCGTCCAGTGTCTTCGACTCCTACACGGGTTCGTTGCTGCGCAATGTCGACACCACAGGGGTGGCCGAGTCGAATCTGAAGGTCGTCGTCGACGCCTCAAACGGAAGTGCGGGCCTCGTGCTGCCGAGCCTTCTGGGCCGCCTCGGTGTCGACGCGCTGACGATCAACCCGGGGCTCGACGAGTCGCGTCCGACCGAGACCCACGAGGACCGCAGGTCGGGCCTGGTGCGGCTGGGCGAGATCGTGGCGTCGTCGCGTGCCGACTTCGGTGTGCGCTTCGACCCGGTCGGCGAGCGGCTTTCGCTCGTCGACGAGAAGGGGCGGATCATCGAGGACGACCGGGCGCTTCTCGTCATGCTCGACCTGGTGGCCGCGGAACGCCGCAGTGGTCGGGTCGCGCTGCCGGTCACGACGACGCGTATCGGTGAGCAGGTGGCCGCGTACCACGGGACTCAGGTGGACTGGACGACCACGTCGCCCGACGATCTGACGCGCGTGGGGCGTGACGAGTCGACCATCTTCGGTGGTGACGGCCGCGCGGGGTTCATCATTCCCGAGTTCAGCAGCGTCTTCGACGGTACGGCTGCTTTTGTGCGGCTCATCGGCCTCGTGGCGCGTACGCAGCTCACGCTGAGCCAGATCGACGCGCGTATTCCGCGCGCCCATGTGCTGCGGCGTGACCTCGCGACGCCTTGGGCGGTCAAGGGGCTCGTGATGCGGACCGTGGTGGAGGCCGCGGGGGAGCGTTCGGTGGACACCACCGATGGCGTGCGGGTCGTGGAGTCCGACGGGCGGTGGGTGCTGGTGCTGCCCGACCCGGCGGAGGCCGTCACCCATCTGTGGGCCGAGGGGCCCGACGACGCGTCGGCCCAGGCCTTGCTCGACGAGTGGTCCGCCGTGGTGGACAGCGCCGGTCGTTGACCGCCGGCACGCGCCGGACGACACCCCTGGGAGGTGCCGTCCGGCGCACCGGTGGGGCCATTCGGAGGTAGCGCCCGCGACGTGCGACGATGTGCGGCATGCCGCAGCAGCCCCCCGTTCGGAGCACTCCCTCGCGCCCCCGGCGCCCGGACGCCTCCATGTCGCTGCTGAACACGGTCATGGACCACAGTCTGGACGAGGGGTACGCCGAGGCGGCGGCCCGCAAGAAGGCCGCCGGTGCCGGTGGCGTGCCGCGTCCGCTGCGGGCGAAGCTCGGTCTGGCCCTCGGTCTGGTGCTCGCGGCCCTGGTGGTGACGGTGGGTGCCGCGCAGGCGCGGATAGCGGCTCCGGTCGTCGCCAAGGAGCGCGCGGAGCTCATCGACCGGATCGAGTCGGCCACCTCGGACGCCGACGAGCTCGAAGGGGACGTCGAGACGCTGCGCGACGACGTGGGCGAGCGGCAGCGTGAGGCGCTGAAGAAACACGGGGGCAGCCAGGGCGAGTTGGTGTCCCTGCTCTCCGGTGCCACCAAGGTCCATGGGGCCGGCGTGAAGCTCGTGGTGGACGATGCCAAGGAAGCCGATCAGGGCGGGGGCGGGCCGCGCGAGAGCGCGGGGTTCTCCGACACCGGACGGGTGCGCGACCGGGACATGCAACGGGTCGTCAACGGCCTGTGGCAGTCCGGCGCGGAGGCGATCGCCATCAACGACCAGCGGTTGACGGCGCTGTCGGCGATCAGGGCCGCGGGGGACGCGATACTGGTCGACAACAAGCCGCTGGTGCCGCCGTATACGGTGCTTGCCGTGGGCGACGGACAGCGGTTGAGCACGAGATTCCAGAACAGTCGCGACGGTCAGTACCTGCATGCTCTGCAGGAGAACTTCGGCGTCCGGACCAGCATTTCCGTCCAGGATGATGTCCGACTGCCGGCAGCACCGAGTGTGACCGTACGTACAGCAGAGCCGAAGGCAGGAAAGGGCACATCGTGATCGCCGTACTGGGCCTCGTCGTGGGAGTCGTGGCCGGATTGTTGGTCCGGCCCGAGGTTCCGGCCGTGGTCGAGCCGTACCTTCCGATCGCCGTGGTGGCGGCACTCGACGCGGTGTTCGGAGGTCTGCGCGCGATGCTCGACGGCATCTTCGACGACAAGGTCTTCGTGGTGTCGTTCCTCTCGAACGTGGTCGTGGCAGCCCTGATCGTGTTCCTCGGCGACAAGTTGGGCGTGGGCGCCCAGCTCTCCACCGGTGTCGTGGTGGTACTCGGCATCAGGATCTTCTCCAACGCCGCCGCCATCCGCCGACACGTCTTCAGGGCGTGACGCGGATGGGTACGCAGGAGACGCCCGGAGGCGACAACCGGAGCAGGGAGCTGCCCGCGGAGGTGCGCAGCGTGCCCGTGGAGCCCGCGGACGGCGCGGCGCCCGAGCGGGACGAGCAGCAGGACACGCGGCACGACGAGCCGCAGGACGGGAAGGCCCCGCTCAGCGGGCGGCAGCGGCTGGCCCAAGGGCTGTGGCCGCCTCGCGTCACCCGTCCGCAACTCATCGTGGCCCTGCTGCTGTTCGTGCTGGGGCTCGGTCTCGCCATCCAGGTGCGCTCCAACAACGACAGCAGTGCGCTGCGCGGGGCACGTCAGGAAGATCTCGTACGCATCCTCGATGAACTCGATGACCGTACACAGCGTCTGGAAGGTGAGAAGCAGCGTCTCGAGGACCAGCGCACCGGGCTTGAGAACAGCTCGGACCAGGCCGAGGAGGCCCGCAAGCAGACTGTCGAGAAGGAGCGTCAACTCGGCATTCTGGCGGGCACCGTGGCGGCGCAGGGTCCTGGTATCACGCTGACCATCGATGACAAGAAGGGGTCGGTCGAGGCAGACATGCTGCTCGACGCCATCCAGGAGCTGCGCGCCGCGGGTGCCGAGGCCATCCAGATCAATGATGTACGCGTAGTGGCCAACACCTATCTTTCGGATACGGACAGTGGTGGTGTCCGGGTGGACGGCCGCAAGGTCGGCAAGCCCTACCGGTTCAAGGTGATCGGCAAGCCGCAGGACCTCGAGCCGGCGCTGAACATCCCAGGTGGAGTGGTGCAGACTCTGGAGAAGGAGCAGGCCACCGCCACCGTGACGCGAGCGGAGAAGATCGTGGTGGACGCCTTGCGAGCGGCGAAGCGGCCTGAATACGCTCGGTCGTCGTCCCAGTGAGGCGGGGGCGCATGGGGCCCGCCGGTCAAGGGCATGAGGTTGCGGGGGGTCGGCGCACCGTAAGCGTGGTGCGTGGTGGAAACTGTTTGGTGGATACGGACGTTGTGAGGATGTCTGTGCTGCCGATGTACGCCGGTGTGTGCAATCAGGGTTCGTCCTGCCCCACGGGCGGGTCTGTTTCGGTCAAGGGGAATCGCCCGTGAAGTTGTTTGCGAAGTTGTTCGGCAAGAGCGCACGTGAGGACAGTGGCAATCCCGCCACCGCCCGGCACCGTGCCCCGCGCCATGGAGATGCCGAGGAGCAGGGCGGCGAGCGCCCGATGTTCCGTGACCAGGTCGGTGGGCCAGGCGGTGACATTTCGGGCGCGCAAGGCGCGTCGTCTGTTGACCCTGCCGGTCCGGGCCGCATAGGTTTCGGAGAACCGTCAACCTCAAGTACGGGTGGAGGGTTTACCCCCGATCCGTACGCATCGAATGCCCCCGCGGGGCAGCCGCGGCAGGAGGATCCGTCCATGGCCCTGGTGTGTACGAGGTGCGGGAACCGCAACGCCGAGGCGAGCCGGTTCTGCTCCAACTGCGGCGCGCCGCTGCGGGCCGGGGCCGCGCCGGAGCGTCCGTCCGAGACGACCTCGACGATCTCCATCTCGGGCCTTGAGGCCTACGACGCGGAGGTGACGGGGCAGACCGCCTCGCCCGCCCTCTCGCCGGAGGCCCAGGCCGCCGTTGACGCACTGCCGCTCGGTTCGGCGCTCCTCGTGGTGCGCCGTGGACCGAACTCGGGCAGCCGCTTCCTTCTGGACGGCGAGCTGACCACGGCGGGGCGCCACCCGCAGAGCGACATCTTCCTGGACGACGTGACCGTCTCGCGCCGTCACGTGGAGTTCCGTCGCCTCGGGGACGGGTCCTTCACCGTCGCCGACGTGGGCAGCCTCAACGGCACGTACGTCAACCGGGAGCGCATCGACTCGGTCGCGCTGTCGAACGGTGACGAGGTGCAGATCGGCAAGTACCGGCTGGTCTTCTACGCGAGCCAGCGGGGCATCGGCATCTGATCCTCCCCCGGACGTCGTCCGGGGGGACCCCCAGGAAGGTCCATGCTTCAAACACCGAGGGGCGGTGCCGGGAACGGCACCGCCGCTGAGGACCGTCGGATGATGAGCATCGGCGCCGTGCTGAACGCGCTGCGTGACGAGTTTCCCGAGGTCACGATCTCCAAGATCCGGTTCCTGGAGTCGGAGGGGCTCGTCGAGCCGGAGCGCACGCCGTCGGGCTACCGCAAGTTCAGCCCTCAGGACGTCGAGCGGCTCGGTCACGTCCTGAGGATGCAGCGGGACCACTATCTGCCGCTCAAGGTGATCCGGGAGCACCTGGACGCCCTGGAGCGCGGGGAGCGGGTCTCTCTGCCCTCCCTGGGGCAGCCTCGCGAGCCCGGTGACGCCTGGGGCGTGAGTGACACCGTGGAGCCCACTGCCGCCCGTGTGGGCCGTGCGGAGCTCCTTGCCGCTGCCGAGATCGACGCGGAGCAGCTCGCGGACTGGGAGGCGTACGGGCTCATCGTGCCCCTGCCGGAGGGTGGTTACGACGCGGAGGCCGTGACGGTCGCCGCGCTCGTCGTCGAACTTGGGCGATTCGGCATCGAACCCAGGCATCTGCGCGCCATGAAATCGGCGGCCGAACGTGAGGCCGGCCTCGTCGACCAGGTCGTCGCGCCGCTGCGCAGGCACCGCAATCCGCAGACCAGAGCCCATGCGGAAGCCCGTACGAAGGAACTCGCCGGGCTGACCGGAAAGCTGCATTCTGCACTGGTACAGACGGCGCTCGGGGTCCGGTTGCCCTGACTCAGGGGGTGCCCGACTACCCAAACCGGCCGGGCACGTCCTAGGGTTGCTGTGTGAACGAGCTCGACGTCGTAGGTGTCCGGGTGGAAATGCCCTCCAACCAACCGATCGTGCTCCTGCGTGAAGTGGGAGGCGATCGATACCTCCCCATCTGGATCGGACCAGGGGAGGCGACCGCGATCGCCTTCGCACAGCAGGGGATGGCGCCCGCACGGCCGCTGACCCACGACCTGTTCAAGGACGTGCTGGAGGCGGTGGGTCAGGAGCTCACCGAGGTGCGCATCACGGACCTCCGGGAAGGTGTCTTCTACGCGGAGCTGGTCTTCGCCAGTGGAGTCGAGGTGAGCGCCCGGCCGTCCGATGCCATAGCGCTCGCGCTCCGCACGGGAACGCCGATCTACGGCAGCGACGGTGTCCTCGACGACGCGGGCATCGCCATCCCGGACGAGCAGGAGGACGAGGTGGAGAAGTTCCGCGAGTTCCTCGACCAGATCTCTCCCGAGGACTTCGGCACCAACAGCCAATAGGCCGCCGTTTCCGGGGCCCGGTCGGCCATTCGGCTAGCCTTTCCCGGCGGTGCGGGACAGCAAACCACTCTTAGGGTGATTATCACTCGGCGTGCCGAGTGTGGCGATCGTTGACGAGCCCCTGGTGACTGCCTACCGTCGTGAAGGCAGGTCAAGGACGGAGGTCGGCGTGAGAAGCAGCGGCGACGGTGCGGCGATGGGTGGGCCGTATCCGCTTCACAGCAGCACGGCCGGTCACTCCCCGCAGAGGCCGATGGTGGTTCAGGGGAGCGTTCAGGGGAGCGGGGACGCCACGTCCGGACAGTCCGACCAGGAACAGATCGGTTACCGGGGGCCGACCGCGTGTGCGGCCGCCGGAATCACGTACCGACAGCTCGACTACTGGGCCCGTACGGGCCTCGTCGAGCCCAGTGTGCGGGCCGCGGGCGGTTCGGGGACCCAGCGGCTCTACAGCTTCCGGGATGTCGTCGTCCTGAAGATCGTGAGACGTTTCCTCGACACGGGTGTGTCCCTGCAGAACATCCGGACCACGGTCCAGCATCTGCGTGACCGCGGTTTCCAGGACCTGGAGCGGATGACGCTCATGAGTGACGGTGCGACGGTCTACGAGTGCACGTCGCCCGACGAGGTCCACGACCTGCTGCAGGGCGGCCAGGGCATCTTCGGGATCGCTGTGGGCGTCGTGTGGCGGGACGTCGAGGCGGCGCTCTCGCAGCTGCACGGGGAGCGGATCGACACCGGGGAGACGCTGGTGCGCCAGAACCCCGCCGATGAGCTCGCGAGGCGGCGCAACAGGGCCGTGTGAGGCGGCGTTGTCAGTGGCGTAGGGCAGCATCAGAGGTGTGAGAACCGCGCCCACGATCCTGCATCTCGACATGGATGCCTTCTACGCGTCCGCCGAGCAGGCCGCGAAGCCGAGTCTGCGCGGGAAGGCCGTGGTGGTGGGCGGGCTCGGACCGCGGGGCGTCGTGGCCACTGCCTCGTACGAGGCGCGGAAGTTCGGCGTGCACTCGGCGATGCCGATGGGGCAGGCGCGGCGCCTGGCGCCCAATGCCGCCTATCTGGTGCCGCGCTTCGGGCTCTACCGCGAGATCAGCGACCAGGTGATGGCGCTGTTGCGGGAGCTGTCGCCGCTGGTGGAGCCGCTCAGCCTGGATGAGGCCTTCGTCGACCTGGAGGCGGGCGGGGTGGCCGACGACCGGGCGTCCGCGCTGGAGGTGGGCGAGCGGCTGCGCGCGGACATCAAGGCGGTGACGGGGCTCGCGGGTTCGGTGGGGCTCGCCGCGTCCAAGATGCTGGCGAAGATCGCCTCGGAGGAGGCCAAGCCCGACGGGCTGCGGCTGATAGTGCCGGGCACCGAGCGGGACCTGCTCGCGCCGATGCCGGTGCGGACCCTGCCCGGCGTCGGTCCTGCCACCGGGGATCATCTGCGGCGGGGCGGGATCACGACCGTGGGGGAGATCGCGGAGGCGGGCGAGGACGAGCTCGTACGGCTCCTCGGGAAGTCGCACGGCAGCGCGCTGTACGCGATGGCCCTTGCGCGGGACGAGCGGCCCGTGGTGGCGGAGCGGGAATCCAAGTCGGTCAGCGTCGAGGACACGTACGACGTGGACATTCATGACCGGGTTCGGGTCAGGGGCGAGGTCGCGCGGCTCGCCGAGCGGTGTGTGGAGCGGCTGCGGGCCGCCGGGCACTCGGGGCGGACCATCGTCCTGAAGGTGCGGCGGTTCGACTTCTCGACGCTGACGCGCTCCGAGACGCTGCGCGGGCCCACGGACGACCCCGGGGTGGTGCGTGAGGCCGCCGCGCGGCTCCTGGAGTCCGTGGACACCACCGGAGGCGTGCGGCTCCTCGGGGTGGGCGTCACGGGGCTCGCGGACTACACGCAGGAGGATCTCTTCGCGCAAGCGCAGGCCCAGGCGCAGGCCGAGGCCCGGGCCGAGGCCGCGGAGGCCCTGGAGACGCAGCAGGAGGCGGAGGAGGAGCGGGCCGGGGAGCCCGCGGCGCAGTCCGTGGCCGAGACGGTGGCGGAGCCGGCCGTTCCGGCCGAGCGGCGGTGGGCGGCCGGCCACGATGTGCGGCATGCCGAGTACGGGCACGGGTGGGTGCAGGGCAGCGGCCTGGGGCGGGTCACGGTGCGCTTCGAGACGCCCGAGTCGTCGGCGCCGGGCCGGGTGCGGACGTTCCGTACGGATGATCCGGCGCTCGAGCCCGCGGAGCCGTTGCCCCTGGTGGCGACTCCCGAGGCGGTGGAGCCGTCGTGACGCCGGTGGTGCCTGCCCACCGGGGTCACCTGCGCTGCCGCGCGGGCGTCAGGGCTTCTCCCGGCCTGCGATGTTGCCGAAGTCCTTGTCCGGCGGTGGCGTGGACGGCGGGGGCGTGATGTCCAGGCCGTAGTGGTGGTAGAGCTGCAGTTCCTGTTCGGGGGAGAGGTGGCGGCCCACACCGAAATCGGGGGCGTCCTTGATCAGTGAGCGCTCGAAGGGGATGTGCAGGGTGCCGTCGCTCCTGAGCTCGCTCGGTTCCAGGGGGACGAAGGTGTCCCGGCTGAACAGGCCCGTGCGTATGGCCGCCCACTCCGGGGCTCCGGTGGCGTCGTCGAGATAGACCTCGTCGATCGTGCCGATCTTGGCCCCGTTCCGGTCGAACGCCTTCCGGCCGATCAAATTGCGCGGATCGATGTCGGTCTGCACGGGCCCTCCAACTGGTCGAGGCATGTCGAAGTGGGGCGTAACTCATCCTCGTTCGTTCGCAATCACTACGAAAGAGCACTTCGGGGCAGGCGGCCACTCGAGGGAACGGCCATGGTCCTCGCTGGTAGGCTGGCGCTTGGCTGCTGACCCCGTGCGGGAGAGCTCTCCGGTCGAGACACACCGGAGGCGCCGAAGGAGCAACTCCTCCCCGGAATCTCTCAGGCCCCTGTACCGCACGGACGAGGTCACTCTGGAAAGTAGGGCGGGCGTCGGGCGGGCACGTCCGGTCCCCTTCCTCACCGACGGTGAAAGCCGGTACGACGCCTCTCGCGGGGCACGGACCGGTGAAACTCTCAGGTTGAGATGACAGAGGGGGAGGCCGTCCGGGTACCCGCGCCGTGGTGCCCCTCGCAGGTCGCGTCAGACCAGGAGGCCTCCGCAATGACCGCCACACCTCGTATCCCGCTCTCCCAGCTCGAACAGGGCATCCCCTTCGAGCAGCGGCACATCGGTCCCGATGTGGAAGCACGGGCCAAGATGCTCGCGCAGGTCGGGTACGGCTCGCTCGACGAGCTGACCGCGGCCGCCGTGCCGGATGTGATCAAGAACGCCGAGGCGCTGAACCTGCCCGGGGCGCGCACCGAGGCCGAGGTGCTCGCCGAGCTGCGCTCCCTCGCCGACCGTAACCAGGTCCTCGATTCCATGATCGGACTCGGTTACTACGGGACCTTCACGCCGCCGGTGATCCTGCGGAACGTGATGGAGAACCCGGCGTGGTACACCGCTTACACGCCGTACCAGCCCGAGATCTCCCAGGGTCGCCTGGAGGCGCTGCTCAACTTCCAGACCGTCGTCGCCGAGCTGACGGGGCTGCCCACCTCCGGTGCGTCGCTGCTCGACGAGGGAACCGCCGCCGCCGAGGCCATGGCGCTCTCGCGGCGCATGGGCAAGGTCAAGGACGGTGTCTTCCTCGTGGACGCCGACGCGCTGCCGCAGACCATCGCCGTGATCCAGACCCGCGCCGAGCCGACCGGGGTCGAGGTCGTCGTCGCCGATCTGAGCGAGGGCATCCCGGCCGAGGTCGCCGAGCGCGGTGTCGTCGGCGTCCTGATCCAGTACCCCGGCGCCTCCGGTGCCGTACGTGACATAAAGCCGCTCATCGAGCAGGCGCACGAGCTCGGTGCCATCGTCTCCGTCGCCGCCGACCTCCTTGCCCTGACGCTGCTCACCTCGCCCGGTGAGCTCGGTGCCGACATCGCCGTCGGAACGACGCAGCGCTTCGGCGTCCCGATGGGCTTCGGCGGCCCGCACGCCGGTTACATGGCGGTGCGCGAGAAGTTCGCGCGCAGCCTGCCGGGGCGGCTCGTCGGTGTCTCCGTGGACGCGGACGGCAACAAGGCCTACCGGCTCGCGCTGCAGACCCGTGAGCAGCACATCCGCCGCGAGAAGGCCACCAGCAACATCTGTACCGCTCAGGTGCTGCTCGCCGTGATGGCCGGAATGTACGCGGTCTACCACGGGCCCGAGGGCCTCAAGGCGATCGCGCGGCGTACCCACCGCTACGCGACCGTGCTCGCCGCGGGGCTCACCGCCGGCGGGGTCGAGGTCGTGCACGGCGCGTACTTCGACACGCTGACCGTGCGGGTGCCCGGCAGGGCCGAGGCGCTCGTCGCCGCGGCCCGTGAGGGTGGCGTCAACATCCACCAGGTCGACGCCGACCATGTCTCGCTGGCCTGCGACGAGACCACCACGCGCAAGCAACTGACCGCGATCTGGGGTGCGTTCGGGGTCGAGGGCGACGTCGAGGCGCTCGACGCGGAGACCGCGGACTCGCTCCCCGCGGGGCTGCTGCGCGGCGACGAGTACCTCACGCATCCCGTCTTCCACCAGTACCGCTCCGAGACCGCCATGCTGCGCTACCTGCGCAAGCTGGCCGACCGCGACTACGCGCTCGACCGCGGCATGATCCCGCTGGGCTCCTGCACCATGAAGCTCAACGCGACCACCGAGATGGAGCCGGTCACCTGGCCCGAGTTCGGGCAGCTGCACCCCTTCGCGCCCGCCCAGCAGGCGCAGGGCTATCTGACGCTCATCCGTGAGCTGGAGGAGCGGCTCGCCGAGGTCACCGGGTACGACAAGGTCTCGCTCCAGCCCAACGCCGGTTCGCAGGGCGAGCTGGCCGGACTGCTCGCCGTGCGCGGCTACCACCGCGCCAACGGCGACGACCAGCGCACCGTCTGCCTCATCCCGTCCTCCGCGCACGGCACCAACGCCGCGAGCGCCGTGATGGCCGGCATGAAGGTCGTCGTCGTGAAGACCAGCGACGACGGCGAGATCGACGTCGACGACCTGCGCGCCAAGATCGAGAAGCACCGCGACGAGCTGTCCGTGCTGATGATCACCTACCCGTCCACGCACGGTGTGTTCGAGGAGCACGTCGCCGACATCTGCGCCCAGGTGCACGAGGCGGGCGGCCAGGTCTACGTCGACGGGGCGAACCTCAACGCCCTGGTGGGCCTCGCCCAGCCCGGCATGTTCGGCGGCGACGTCTCGCACCTGAACCTGCACAAGACCTTCTGCATCCCGCACGGCGGCGGTGGCCCCGGCGTCGGCCCGGTCGGCGTGCGCGAGCACCTCGCGCCGTACCTGCCCAACCACCCGCTGCAGCCCGCCGCGGGACCCGAGACGGGTGTCGGTCCGATCTCCGCCGCGCCGTGGGGTTCGGCCGGGATCCTGCCGATCTCCTGGGCGTACGTACGCCTCATGGGCGGCGAGGGCCTCAAGCGCGCCACGCAGGTCGCCGTGCTCTCCGCGAACTACATCGCCAAGCGTCTCGAGCCGCACTACCCGGTGCTCTACACCGGCCCCGGCGGGCTCGTCGCGCACGAGTGCATCATCGATCTGCGCCCGCTGAGCAAGGCGACCGGTGTCAGCGTCGACGACATCGCCAAGCGGCTCATCGACTACGGCTTCCACGCGCCGACCATGTCGTTCCCGGTCGCGGGGACGCTGATGATCGAGCCGACCGAGAGCGAGGACCTGGTCGAGATCGACCGGTTCTGCGAGGCGATGATCAGCATTCGCGCGGAGATCGAGAAGGTCGGCGGCGACTGGCCCGCCGAGGACAACCCGCTGCGCAACGCCCCGCACACCGCGGCGGCGCTCGGCGGTGAGTGGGAGCACGCGTACAGCCGCGAGGAGGCCGTGTTCCCGGCCGGTGTGGTGGCCGCCGACAAGTACTGGCCGCCGGTGCGCCGCATCGACCAGGCGTACGGCGACCGGAACCTGGTCTGCTCCTGCCCGCCGCTGGATGCGTACGAGGACTGATATCGGGACCCCGAACATGCGAGGGGGCCGGTCCGGAGTGGTGTCTCCGGGTCGGCCCCTTTGTTGTCTGTGCCGTGCGGCCGTCGCGTCAGGCGGCGGTCATGATCTTGTCCGTGCCCAGCGGTCGATGCGGGGCGATGATCTGGCCGTCCGGCAGCAGCTCACCGGTGTCCTCGAAGAGGAGGACGCCGTTGCACAGCAGGCTCCAGCCCTGTTCCGGGTGGCTCGCCATGAGGAGCGCGGCTTCCCGGTCTGCGGAGTCGGCTGTCGGGCACGGTGGTTGGTGCTGGCACATGGATGGGTTCTTTCGCTGCGGTGTGATGGCTGTGACGTCTGCCTTGCGGCTCGATGCGGTGTTCATGGCCGCCCCCCGTTAGTCGGTCCGTTCCCAGTGTTGCCCTACGGGCGTCAATCCGCAGGGATTTAGCGGCAGCGCTCCTTACTGCTTAAAGACGTATCACCCGCCCGGACGGTTCAGCTCAACTGCACTGTCTCTTCGGGTGGTTCGGGGTGGTCATACCGGGCTAGTCCGTATGGGCGCACCGCGCGCCGAGCCCCGCGGCCTGGGCGGCGGCGGGGCACGGAGAGGTACGGCGAGGTCAGGCGGGCGAGCCGAGCAGCGGTGCCGGGGTCATGCGGTGCGTGAGGACCTTCAGGAGCTCCATGGCGCGGTGCGGGTGGTGCGCCGCGATACCCGGAGGCGCGGGCGCGAGGGGCACGAGGACATCCGAGGGCGAGAGATGGCCGGCTGCGCCGTCCGCGGTGCAGTCGCCGTGCAACCAGAGTGTCAGCATGTAAAGCTCGGGTACGGACAACAGTCGTGGTTGGTACGGCATTGGCATCGCTTCGGCATGACGGAGGGCGCGTTCCGTGGACGCTATGTACGGACCTTCGAAGAAGTGCGAGAAGGTCCACCCGTCAGGCGTCAGCATCGTGTCCGCCGCGGCGACGGCTCGCTCGCCCGCGCGGATCAAGAAGCGCCACCCCGCGAGCCGGGTGGGCGCGGTGCCCGACGTGGTGATCCGGTCAAGTACGTGGACGGGCAACGGGAGTTCGGGACTGATGGGCCCCTGCGCGGCACGCAGGGACGGGGTGCGGGCTTCGCGTACGGCGGTGGGTGAACCGAGTGCCGCGAGGACGCTGCGCAGGGCGGGCGCGGGAGCCGGGGGGACTTGCAGCGGCATGATGGGTCGCCTCTCTCATTCGACAGGCACGGTGGAACGAGGACAGGTGCGGACGTCGCTGTCTGCTCCGGGGACAGAGGGGCGGGGGCTGGGGACCGCGAGCGCCAACTCTCTGCCTCGTTCGCGGAGTTTATACGACACGTGTTCAGGCAGTGTTTCGTCTAACCGCACCCGATATTGTCTGCAAGGCGTTATCCGGTCGCCATTTTGCGGGATTTAACCCGATTCTGGAAGAGCCCGTGCGTTTGACCTCGGTCGCCTTCCCGGCAGGGGTCGGCCGATTCTCGTCGGTGTTTTTCACCAGGCGTCGGTGCGAGGATTCCCCGGCACACCCCATGCCCGGTGAATGTGCCGCTCGGATTTGGCGTCGAGCGTACTGGGCCAGGGGCATGTGCGGGGCGTTATCGATCACATTGCAGGGCATCATCCACCGAGACACAGCGGCCGGATCATTGGCTGCCCATCCGAGGAGGGGACGCTTCGATGGGGGAGAAGGTCGTAGCAGGAACGTTTGACCTGGCCGAGCGGCGCCGGTACAGAAACAAGCTCAAGGAGTGCCTGACGGGGCTGCGGAGGCTGTTGGACGAGGAGCGGTTCGACCGGCCCAAGAATCTGATGGGCGTGGAGATCGAGCTGAATCTCGCGGGGCCCGACGGCATGCCGAGAATGCTGAATGCCGAAGTTCTGAGACGGATCGCAAGCCGGGACTTCCAGACCGAACTCGGAATGTTCAATCTTGAAGTCAATATCGCGCCGCACCGATTGGGCGGACGTGTTCTCGACCGTCTTGCCGAAGAGCTGCGCACCGGCCTCGCCTATGCGCACCGAAAAGCGAACGAGGTGAACGCCGGCATCGTGATGATCGGCATTCTGCCGACACTCGCGCACCACGACCTGGTCTCGGGAAACCTCTCCGACGTCGACCGCTACGCGCTGCTCAACGACCAGATCGTCGCCGCGCGCGGCGAGGAGTTCGTCCTGGACATCCAGGGCGTGGAGCGGCTCACCTGCACATCCGCGTCGATCGCGCCCGAAGCGGCGTGCACCTCGGTGCAGTTGCACCTCCAGGTCACCCCGGGCAGGTTCGCCGACGTGTGGAACGCGGCCCAGGCCGTCGCCGCGGCGCAGGTCGCCGTCGGCGCCAACGCGCCGTTCCTGTTCGGCCGCGAGCTGTGGCGCGAGTCGCGGCCCCCGCTGTTCCTGCAGTCCACCGACACGCGGCCGCCCGAACTGCAGGCCCAGGGCGTACGGCCGCGAACCTGGTTCGGCGAGCGCTGGATCAGCGACGCGTACGAGCTCTTCGAGGAGAACCTGCGCTACTTTCCCGCGCTGCTTCCCCTCGTGGACGACGAGGACCCGCTGGCGGTACTCGACGACGGCCGGGTGCCGCAGCTCGCCGAACTCGTCCTGCACAACGGCACCGTGTACCGCTGGAACCGCCCCGTGTACGGCATCGCGGGCGGCGTCCCGCACCTGCGCGTGGAGAACCGCGTCCTGCCCGCAGGGCCCACCGTCACCGACGTCATCGCCAACGCCGCCTTCTACTACGGCGTCGTACGCGCCCTCGCCGAGGAACCCCGGCCCGTGTGGTCCCGGCTGCCCTTCGACGCCGCGGCCCGCAACTTCGACATCGCGTGCCGTGACGGCATCGAGGCCCGGCTGCAGTGGCCGCGGCGGGGCAGGTCGGGCGGGATCGTGGAGGTGCCCGCGGTCGCCCTCGTACGCGATGAGCTGTTGCCGCTGGCCGCGGCCGGGCTCGACGCGTGGGGCGTGGAGCCCGCCGACCGGGACTTCTACCTCGGGGTCATCGAGGAGCGGTGCAGGCGCCGGGTCAACGGGGCTTCCTGGCAGGCGGCGACCTACCACCAGGCCCTGGAGACCGGGCTCGAACGCGAGGCCGCCCTCGCGGCGACCACCCGGCGCTACGCCGAGCTGATGCACGCGGGCGACCCGGTGCACACCTGGCCGGTGGGGCTGCCGGAACCGGCCGTCCTGAGCTGAGGCGTACGGGGGCGGGCTCAGCCGTGGCTGCCCGCCTCCATGATGGCCTTGAGGATGACCGCGTGGATCTGCGCGGGGTCGTCGACCTGGTGGCCCGATCCGCCGGTCGCCTCCGCGATCTGCACGACCTCTTCCTTGTCCGCGTTCGGACCGACCGCGATGGCGATGAGCGGCACCGGGCGCTTGGGGTCGGAGAGGTTCTCCAGCTGCGCGATGAGGTTGCTGCGCGCGATGGAGCCCGGGTCCTGGTTCGCGCCGTCCGTGAGGACCACGAGCGCGTTGAACTTGCCGCGCGCGTACGTGGACGTGGCTTCCTTGTACGCGGCGAGCGTGGTGTCGTACAGGCCGGTCGCGCCGCCCGGGATGGGGGCCAGATCGCTGAAGGCCTCGGAGACCTTGTCCCGCTGGGTGCCCCCGCCCTTGCGGTCGCCCAAGCGTTCCGTGGGCACGAGCTTGCGGTAGTCGCGTTCGCCGTCCAGGAGGGTGGCGAACTCCCAGAGGCCGATCTCGTCCTCGTCGGTGAACCCCGCGAGCGCCTGGAGCAGCGAGGACTTGGTGACCTCCATCCGGGTCTGCCCCCGGCCCGGCACGAACTCGCCCATGGAGTCCGAGACGTCGACGACCGTGCTGATCCGGGCGCTCTGGACGGTGATCGTCCACATGCCGAGCGTCTCCTGGAGATCCTTCTCGGAGGGCGGTTCGCTCGCCTCGTCGCCGTACGGCTGAGGAGTGCGGCCGCCGGCCGCCGTGACGAGTTTCTCCGAGGGGTCCTCGGTGCCGCTCCTGAAGCCGTGCTTCTCCAGGATCGCGCGGCCCGCCTCATCGCCGAAGAGGGTCATGAAGCGCAGGGCCGCGCGGCTCTGGTCCGTGGACAGCTCGTCCTCCTGGACCAGGGTGTACGGGTAGTCGAGGCGGGGTGAGCCGTCCTTCGGATAGAACATGTCCAGGCTGTTCTCCTCGCCCGCCGTCGCGTTGTGCTCGAACGCGGCCTGCTCGGAGAGGATCAGTGCGTGGTTGCGGCGCGGATTGCCCTGTTCGGTGCCGGAGGAGGCGCGGGCCAGGGTGTCGAGGAGCTGGCTGTCGCTGTCCGACGTGCGCGCGGACAGCGCCTTGGCCATCCCGGCCGCCTGGGTGTCGCCGTCCTCGCCGCCCGACTTCTTCGCCGACGCGCTCAGCTTCGTGAGCGCGAGCAGGCCGGTCGCGCTGCGCGCGGGATCGGCGGCGCCGAGCCGCAGCTTGTCGCCTTTCATCGCCGCGCCGGTCAACTCGGTCCAGCTGTACGTCTTCTCGGGCCAGCCCAGGGTCTCGGCGGCGGCGGGGACCATGGCCATGCCAACCGGAGAGGAAGCTATGTTCCCGGCGGGCGAGACCCTGTCCTGCTTGCCGCCCAGGCCCACGCGCTGCAGCCACAGTTCGGAGTCCGGCACCCACACGTCGTAGGCCGGAGCGCCTTTGCCCGTGCGCAGTTCGTCGGCGACCTTGTACGAATCGCGGGCGCTCACGCGGACGTCGATACAGGCCCCGTCCGACGTGACCTCCTTCTCGCGCGCGTCGTCGGCGGCCGCGCGCAGGGCGGGGGCGATGCCGGGGGCGGCCACGACGTCCAGTTCCACCGTGTCCTCACGGCATGAACCGCCGAAGCTCAGCAGGTCGCTGCGGGCCGCGACCGCCGTGCCCGCCGCGACGGTCAGGACGAGCGCCGTGGCGATGGCCACGGTGCGGCCGCGGGTGCGTGGCCGAGGGTCGGGTGCGTCCGCCTCGTACTCATCGGGCAAGCTGTGACGTCCCATGGCGGTGGTGCCCCTCCTTGAGTGATGAAGCAAGGAAAGAGGGGGCGGCATGACCGCAGTCGGCGTCCGTCCCCCTCGGCCTGTCGCGCACGATCTTCGTAACTTCTTTCGAGACCCTAGCGGGGCGGGGATGGGGATGAGGCGGGATTACTCAACTGGAGGCGGAGTGCAAGCGGAGTCCGGGCCGTTGGCCGGTTCTTTTCGGGGTGAGGGGCCATCGCGACGGATCCTCCGGGACGAGACGCTGCTCGTCCTGGCGCTCTCGCTGGGCGCGAGCGGTGTTTCCGCGCTGATCAGCTTCGTCGGCTCGGTCACCAGACCAGGTGGTCTGAAGGATCAGGCGGCGACCATGAACGCGTCGGCCGCTCCGGGGCGGCCATGGCTTGATCTCGCGTGGCAATTGTTCGGAATTACGACCGCTCTGGTGCCGGTGGCGCTGGTCGCGCACTTCCTGATCCGGGAGGGTGCGGGGCTGCGCACGATCGGCTTCGACCGGAGCCGGCCATGGCCGGACCTGGGGCGCGGGGCGGCGATCGCCGCGGTGATCGGCAGTACCGGCATCGCGTTCTACCTGGCCGCGCGGGGGCTCGGGTTCAACCTGACGGTCGTGCCGGAGGACTTGCCCGACGTGTGGTGGAAGTACCCGGTGCTCGTGCTCTCCGCGGTGCAGAACGCGGTGCTCGAGGAAGTGATCGTCGTCGGCTATCTGCTGCGCAGGTTCGGGCAGTTGGGGTGGACACCGATGGCCGCACTGGTCGGCAGCTCGGTGCTGCGCGGTTCCTACCACCTCTATCAGGGCATCGGCGGGTTCATCGGGAACATGGTGATGGGGGTGGTCTTCGTGCTCCTGTACCGGCGATGGGGGAGGGTCGGGCCACTGGTGGTGGCACATTCGCTGCTGGATATCGGTGCGTTCGTGGGATACGCATTGCTTGCGGGGAAGGTGGGGTGGCTGCCGACGCCTTAGGGGCGGGCGCTTCCGGGGGGCAGTTCCGGCCGTGAGGTCCGGCGGGCAGATCTGTGGGGACGTACGACTGGGTCGTACGTCCCCACAGGTGTGTCAGGCGTAGAGGTCGCCCTCGATGACGGTGACCGCGCGGCCCGTCAGCAGGGTGCGATCGCCCCGCAGTTCCGTGCGGACGAGACCGCTGCGGGCCGAGGCCTGCAGGCCGGTGAGCCGGTCGCGGCCCAGACGCTGCGACCAGAACGGGGCCAGGGCGGTGTGGGCGCTGCCGGTCACCGGATCCTCGTCGATGCCGACGCGCGGGAAGAAGCCGCGGGAGACGAAGTCGTAGCCGCGGGTGGGGTCTTCGGCCTGTGCGGTGGCGATGATGCCGCGCTCGGAGTGCCGGATGAGGGCCTTGTGGTCCG
Source organism: Streptomyces sp. NPDC054872 (assembly GCF_053610705.1). NCBI lineage: Bacteria > Bacillati > Actinomycetota > Actinomycetes > Kitasatosporales > Streptomycetaceae > Streptomyces > Streptomyces sp. NPDC054872. The sequence goes on from NZ_JBSGYY010000027.1 coordinate 20,406, forward strand.
GTGTGAGGGCGCGCACCGTCTTCTCGTCGGCGAGCTCGACCAGGAGGTCACCGAGGCTCGCCCCGGCGTCGAACACCGCGACCGGCTCGGCGCCGAGTGCCTCCGCCACGCCGTCGGGGATCTCGACCGGGGTGAGCGGGGCGGTGGGGAAGTCCATGGTGACGGTGCCGTCGGGGTGCGCGGTGGTGGTCAGGACGCCGCTGCGGGTGGCGAACCGTACGGGGCCTTCGGCGGAGCCGGTGACCTGCAGGACGTGGGCGGTGGCGAGCGTGGCGTGGCCGCAGAGGTCGACCTCGGTGGCGGGCGTGAACCACCGCAGGGCCCAGTCGGCTTCGCCGCCCGGGGGCAGGCGGTGGGCGAAGGCGGTCTCGGCGTGATTGACCTCGGTGGCCACGTTCTGCAGCCAGGTGTCGTCGGGAAAGGCGTCGAGGAGGAGTACGCCCGCGGGGTTGCCCGAGAAGGGACGGTCGGTGAAGGCGTCGACGACGCGGATGCGGTGGGAAGGCTGAGAAGTCGGCATGTCGACGACGCTAGCGGGCCAATGCGGGGGCGGGACAAGGCCAATCGGGGGTGAGTGGCCCGATTGGCCTCGTCGATCTCGCCTCGCGTTCGGTCCGGGGCGGGCACAGGCTGGAAGGGAGGGGATTTCCGGGCCCTGCCACCGGCCCGATGAGTCCGGTGAGCCCGGTGAGTCCGATGAGGAGGAGCCATGACGGCGACGACGCGGAACGACACTCCTGTCGCGATCGAAGGAGGCGGCGTGGAGCTGCGCATGCGGGATGTCGGGGGAGGCATGGCCGTGGCGTTCGTACAGCTTCCGGAGGGTGCGGACATGGCGCCGGCTCTCACGGGGATGCCTGACGGGTTGTGCCAGTGCCCGCACTGGGGGTACCTGCTCAAGGGGCGGCTGAAGATGCGGACAGCGTCCGGCGCCGAGACCTACGAGGCCGGTGAGGCCTTCTACTGGGCGCCGGGGCATGCGCCGGAGGCGCTTGAGGACTGCGAGTACGTCGACTTCTCGCCGGCGAAGGAGTTGGGCGAGGTGGTCGACCACGTCAAGGCGCACATGGGCTGAGCGGTCCGGACGGCCCGGCGAGATGGCGGCTACGGGCCGGTGTCGCGGGCTCGCGCGGCGGCCGCGGCCGCCAGCAGGGTCCATCCGTCGACCTCCATCGCCCACTGCCCTCCCGGCTGCCATCCGCGGGCCGACGCGGCGTCGAGCAGGGCCCGGACTGCGCCCGGTTCGTGCAGGTTCAGCGAGTCGCCCCCGGTATGGCCGACGTCCCCGGAGCCCATGGGGAACCCGCCCGGCACGTAATGGCCCGGGCCTTCGGTGAAGACGATGCGCAGCGGGGCGCCGCTCCCGGCCGGCTGCGGATACAGGGTGAGGGTCTGGCGGCAATCCGCGGATCGGCCGCTGTCCAGCACGCGGTGGCTGTGGCGGAGCGTCCACAGGTACGCGCGCCCGTCGGCGACCAACCGGCGGGGCTTCCTCGGATCGCGGGGCACGGAGCCGAGAGTACGCGGCCCTGATCCACGCCCTCTGACGGTGATGCCAATTCTGGCGGTGATCGAACCTGATCGAACCTCGATGAGAGGGAGGGGCTTGCCAGGCGAGCGGTCCCGATATATCGTTGACGCATCGCGACTGATCAACGACTACGCAGTTGATCACTGACACACGAGGAGTGATGGCGATGCGTTCCCACGGTTATGAACACGAGCACGGACGTGGAAAGCGCGGCCCCGGTCACGAGGGCCACGGCGGTTTCGAGGGGCGGCGCGCGGCGTTCGGTCCCTTCGGGCCCGGCTTCGGCGGACCCGGCGGACCCGGCGGTCCCTGGGGTGGCCGAGGCGGCAGGGGCGGCCCGCGAGGCAGGGCGAGGCGCGGTGACGTACGCGCGTCGATCCTGGCTCTCCTGAAGGACCGGCCGATGCACGGCTACGAGATGATCCAGGAGATCGCTGAGCGCAGCGGCGGGGCGTGGAAGCCCAGCCCCGGTTCGGTCTACCCGACCCTCCAGCTCCTGGAGGACGAGGGGCTGATCAGCAGTGCGAGCGAGGGCGGCAAGAAGCTCTTCTCGCTCACCGACGCCGGTGGCACCGCGGCCGACGAAGGTCCGGACGCGCCCTGGGAAGAGGCCGGGCGCGGGGTCGACTGGGAGGCGCTGAGCGAGATCCGGCAGGCCGGTTTCGGTCTGATGGAGGCGTTCGGCCAGGTCTGGAAGGCCGGCAGCAAGGAGCAGCGCGAGAAGGCTGTCACTGTCATCAACGACGCCCGCAAGAAGCTGTACCTGATCCTCGCCGATGAGGACTGAGGTGGTGGGGGTCGGTGACCCCCATTGCCGTTGAGGCGCCCCGCACTTCACGTGTGGGGCGCCTCTTTGCGTGCAAGTGCGCTCGCGTCAGGGTCAGGTCACCAGGCCCGCCAGCTTGCGCAGCGACTCGTTCAGGGCCGCCGTCGCCGAATCCTTGAGTTTGCCCGCCATCAGGGAGACGGCCGCGCCCGTGAACTCGCCGTCTATGCGTACGTTCGTCGCGTCCCCCTCGGGGGAGAGGGAGTAGCGGGTGCCGACCGTGACGCCCATCGGGCCCTTGCCCTTGATGGCCAGCGTGCGCTCGCTCGTGAGCTCCTCGATCGTCCAGTTGACCTCGGCGGGGAAGCCCATCAGCTTCATGTTCTCCTCGAACGTGCCGCCCTGCTCCAGGGTGGTGGGGGCGCCCTTCGGGAAACTCGTGTGCGTGGCGTTCCACTCGCCGTACGAGGAGAAGTCGGTGAGTTGGGCCCAGACCTTCTCGACGGGTGCCTCGATCCGTGCTTCCGCGCTGACTTCGGCCATGCGACGACCCCATCTCTTCGGGCGCTGCGGCGGGGCGCAGCTGCGGTGTCGCGGAACGTAGCCGCAGGGTGCGGAACATTCAATACTGATGAACCGTCAGATGTTGTGGACGCTCCGGCGACGCGGCCCGCGACCAGGTCAGGTACTGTGGCCATCCCCGCGACGGACGCGGGAAGACGGACTTAGGAGGTGAGCCCCATTACCGCAGCAGCAGGTCGGGTGCTCCCCCTTCGCGCCCGCGCGGTTCACCCGGCATAGGTGACCGAGGGAGCCCCCAAGGCGTCCCGAAAGGTTTCTCCTCGCATGCCGGCTTCACCTTCCTCACCCGCGTCACCTTCCTCACTCGCGTCACCCGAGTCAGTTTCGTCATCCGCGGCATCGCCCATGACGTCCCTCGCCCCTTCCGCCATCGTCACCAGGCTGCGCGCCGCCGGATGCGTCTTCGCCGAGGACGAGGCGGAGTTGCTCGTCGACACCGCGCGCGACCCCGCCGAACTCGCTGCCATGGTCGAGCGGCGCGTCATCGGTCATCCGCTCGAACACGTCCTTGGCTGGGCGGAGTTCCACGGTCTGCGGATCGCCGTGGACGCGGGGGTCTTCGTGCCCCGCAGGCGCACCGAATTCCTCGTGCGGCAGGCCGCCGCCCTTGCCGGGCCCGGCGCCGTCGTCGTCGACCTGTGCTGCGGCACGGGGGCGCTAGGGGCCGCGCTCGGCGCCGCGGTCGACGGGATCGAGCTGCACGCCGCCGACATCGACCCCGCCGCCGTGCGCTGCGCACGGCGGAACGTCGCCGACGTGCGGGGGCGGGTGTACGAGGGTGATCTCTATGAGCCGTTGCCGGACGCCCTCCGCGGCCGGGTCGGCGTACTGCTGGCGAACGTCCCCTACGTACCCACCGAGGAGGTCGGTCTGCTGCCGCCCGAAGCCCGTGTCCACGAGGCGCGTGTGGCGCTCGACGGCGGGGCGGACGGTCTCGACGTGCTGCGGCGGGTGACCGCCGACGCGGCACGCTGGCTGGCTCCCGGCGGCACGCTGTTGTTCGAGACGAGCGAGCGACAGGTGCCGTACGCGCTGGAAGCGGTCGCCGACGGAGGCCTCGAGCCGCGGTCGGTGAACGACGAGGAGATGTACGCGACGGTCGTCATCGGAACGCGCCCGGCGTAGAGCGCGGGCGGCGACGGACCAGGCGGCCGGGCACTTGAGGGGCCAGGTGGCGAGGCGGTCGAGGGGTCAGGCTGCCATGCGTCAGCCCACCCTGCTTATCACCGCCGCGTCGAAGAGATCGCACGCCCTGGGGAACGGCCCCTCGTCGTGGCAGTGCCACGCGTCCCAGAAAAGGTCGGCGGGCAGTGCGTTTTCGGGTGCGTACACCCGGTACACGTATTGCCTGCCGTCGATTGCCGGCAGCGCGACCAGCCAGCACCTGCGCTCCATGCCCGAAATGACGAGTGACCGGTGCGCCGTGGTTGCGTGCCCGGCGCGAATCAAGGCGGCGCGCGCCCCTCGGGGAACAACAGCCAGATCTCATCCGTAAGGAGGAGAAGCCGCTCATGCGTACCCAACCTGTGTCGGACGCAAAGATGCTTCCCGCCGCCGATGACGGCCGACGCGGGGACTGATGGGGTGGGAGATGTGCAAAGCCGTACCCCGCAGGGCGCCGAGCCCGGCCCGACCCGAGCAGAGACCGACTCCCGACTGAGCGCCGCACTGACGTCCGTGGTGGCCGGCGCGCGCCGGCGTGCGGTGCGTGACGGGGACCGCCAGATCGACACCGCGCATCTCCTGCACTCCCTCCTGGAGACCGACCCGGAGGTGCGGGCGGCCTTCGATCAGGGGGCGCAGGTGGTGCGGCTGCTCGGCTATCTCGTCCAGCGCAGCATCGGGTACGGCCTGCAGTGGCAGGGGACGGTCGAGGACTCCGGAGCGGTGCCGATGGTGCGGGAGAGCAACTCCGCCCCCGTGAAGGAGACGGGCTGGTCGCCGTCCGCGAGCGCCGCCATGGAGGCGGCCATCGAGCGGGCCGACCGCCGCGGTGAACCGCAGGCACTCGGAGTGGACCTCCTGGCTGCGCTCGTCGCCGATCCGGACTGCCGCGCCGTCGAGGTCCTCGGACGGGCCGGCGCCGACGCGCAGGGGATCCTCCGGCGGATCGAGGGTGATCCGCGCACCGGTCCTTCCGCCGAGGCGTTCGCCGATCCGTACGCGGACACGTCCGCTGATCCGTACGCGGAGACGTCCGCCGATTGAGACAGGGGCTATCGGGGGTGACGCTCATGACGCCTCCTGTCATGATGTGCCGGTGCAAGCGTCTCAGGGGAATCAGACCGGCTCGGGGCTGAGCCGGGGGAGAGGTGTCGGCCTGGGGCTCGCCCTGGGGTCGGCGGTCGCCTTCGGCGGCTCGGGCGTAGCGGCCAAACCGCTGATCGAGGCGGGCCTCGACCCGCTCCACGTGGTGTGGCTGCGGGTGGCGGGCGCGGCCCTCGTCATGCTGCCGGTCGCCTGGCGCCACCGAGGGCTGCTGCTGCGCAGGCCCGCCCTTCTCCTCGGCTTCGGGCTGCTCGCCGTAGCCGGCGTCCAGGCCTGCTACTTCGCGGCGATCTCCCGCATTCCCGTCGGCGTCGCGCTGCTCGTCGAATACCTCGCGCCCGCGCTTGTCCTCGGCTGGGTGCGCTTCGTGCAGCGGCGGCCCGTGACGCGCGCGGCCGCGGTGGGCGTGGTGCTCGCGGTCGGCGGACTCGCCTGCGTCGTCGAGGTGTGGGCGGGGCTGAGCTTCGACGCCGTGGGGCTGCTCCTCGCGCTGGGCGCCGCGTGCTGCCAGGTCGGCTACTTCGTCCTGTCCGACCAGGGCAGCGACGCGGGCGACGACGCCCCTGACCCGCTCGGCGTCATCGCGTACGGACTGCTGATCGGCGCCGTGGTGCTGACCGTCGTGGCGCGCCCCTGGGGCATGGACTGGGCGGTGATCGCCGGGAACGCGGAGATGGACGGCACGGCCGTGCCCGCGTGGGCGCTCATCGCCTGGATCGTGCTCGTCGCGACCGTCGTGGCGTACGTCACCGGGGTGCTCTCGGTGCGTCGGCTCTCGCCGCAGGTGGCGGGCGTCGTGGCCTGTCTGGAAGCGGTCATCGCCACCGTGCTCGCCTGGGTCATGCTGGGCGAACACCTCTCGGCGCCGCAGATCATCGGGGGTGCCGTGGTGCTCGCGGGGGCGTTCATCGCCCAGTCGTCCACGCCCACCAAGCCCCCGGCGGGGCCGACCGCGGGCGGTCGGCCGGGGGCGGAAGAGCGGTTGTCGTCCACCGGTACCGCCGTCTAGGGTGTTGATCATGCATTCACGCGCACTCGTTCTTCCGCCCCCGGCCGCTTAGGCGCGGGCACTTCCCGGATCACACCCGGCGGTTGCCGGGTGGAACGACGCTGCCCGCAGACGGAGCCAGGGACCTTCTTTTCCTTTCTGCGGAGAACTTCACGTGTCGAATGTGTCGAGTGTGTCGACTGCTGTCTCCGGCCTGTCCGTCGGACGAGGCCTCTTCTATCTGATCGTCGCCGGTACGGCCTGGGGCACCGCCGGTGCCGCCGCCGCACTGGTCTTCGGCGCCAGCGACATGGGACCGGTCAGCCTGTCCTTCTGGCGCTGCGCGGGCGGCTTCGTGCTGCTCTTCGCCGTCCGACTGATGCGCTCGCGCCGACGGCCCGCCGCCGGTGCCGCTTCGGGCGCGGGTGCGCCGCGGCGGCGGAGGCCGGCGCGGATCGTGGCGACCGGCGTGACCCTCGCCGTGTTCCAGACCGCCTACTTCGCGGCCGTCGAGTCGACCGGACTCGCGGTCGGCACGGTGGTCACCATGGGGGCGGGACCCGTACTCATCGCGCTCGGGGCGCGATTCACCATGGGGGAGCGGCTCGGGCTCGGCGGTGTCGTCGCGGTGGCCGGTGCGCTTGCCGGGCTCATGGTGCTCGTCCTCGGTGGCGGCGGCGCGAGCGTCCGTCCGGCGGGCGTCGGGTGGGGGCTGCTCTCGGCGGCCGCGTACGCCACGATGACGCTGCTCACGCGGTGGTGGGGGCGGGACGGCGGCGCCGACTCGTCCGACACGACGATCTGGTCGTTCGCCGTGGTGTCCGTGTGCCTGCTGCCGCTCGCCGCGGTGGAAGGTCTCGTTCCGCACACCGCGGAACCGGCGCGCATGGGCCTGTACCTGCTGTACATCGTGGTGATCCCGACGGCGGTCGCCTATGCCCTGTACTTCGCGGGCGCCGCGGTCATCCGGTCCGCGACCGTCTCCGTGATCACGCTCCTCGAACCGCTGAGCGCGGCGGTCATCGCGGTGGTGCTGCTCGGTGAGGAACTGACCGTGTCGACGGTGCTCGGCACCCTGCTGATGCTGGCCGCGGTGACGGGCCTCGCGGCCGCGGAGACGGTTCTCGCGAGGCGTGATCTCGCGGGGCGTGATCTCGAAGGGCGTGATCTCGAGGGGCGCGGTGGAGTGCGCGTGCCGTCTTGAGTCTGCGCGTCGGCGGGGGCTGATCGCGGAGTTCCCCGAGCCCGGTCGCGCAGGTACCCGCGCCCCTTACGGGGCTCAGCGGCGGCGTAGTTGGTTCGCTTGTGCTGCTCCGTCGCGGGGGCCTGCGCGATCGGTCAGGCCCGCCGCGATCTGGTCCTGGACCTCCAGTGGCTTGTGGTTGGCGTACTTGAACTTCGCCCGTACGTCGGTCACTTCGAGGCACAGGCCGCGGATGCCGGAGAGCATGCGGCCGAAGGGTGCCTCGCCCACCGCGGCCGGGGCCGAACCGCCTTCCGGCTGGAAGTGGGCGACCTGGCGGTTGAGGAGCTCGGCCTTCTCCTCCGGGCCGTCCACGACGCGGGCGGTGCAGCGGAGCTGGACGGCGGCGTAGAAACTGGTCGGCACGCCGTGCTCGGGCCGGGTGTCCGGGGGTGCCTGCCAGGGACCCGGCACGTATACGTAGTCGTCCACCACGCTGAGCAGCACCTCGGAGTCGGCTTCGAGCGCGGGCCACAGCGGGTTGGGGCGTGCCAGGTGGGTGATCACCCTGCCGAGAGGGCCAGGACCACGGTCGGCTTCGTAGACGAAGTGCGCCGGCTGGACGTGCGGGGGCTCTCCGGGCAGGCCGTTCACGGCGAGCTGCCCGAAGTCGTGGCCCGCGAGCCATTGCTGCCACTCGGCGTCGGAGTGCGGCGCGTCCCAGGGGTGGATCAGCATCACAGTTCGATCAGGTAGTCGGGGGCCTCGATGCCGGGCGCCAGGTCGGCCGACGGGACGAGCGGGTCGTGGCCCTTGCGCAGGGGGACGACTCCGGCCCAGTGCGGGAGGCCGAGGTCCTCGGGGTCGTCGTTCGGGCCGCCGGTGCGCACCTTGGCGGAGACCGCGGCGAGGTCGAGGCTGAGTACGGCGGTCGCCGCGAGCTCCTTCGCGTTCGCGGGCCGGGAGTCGGCGGAGCGGCCCGGCACGACGTGGTCGACGAGCGCGTCGAGGGCGGTGCGCTTCTCCTCGGGGTCCGTGACCTGGTGGGCGGTGCCGTGAATCACCACGGAGCGGTAGTTGATCGAGTGGTGGAAGGCCGACCTGGCAAGGACAAGGCCGTCGACGTGGGTGACGGTCAGGCAGACCGCGAGACCCGGGTCCTCCTCCTGGCGCCGGCCGTCGGCCGCCATCCGCAGCGGCCGGGAACCCGTCGAGCCGTGCACGTACAGGCGCTCGCCCACCCTGCCGTACAGCGTAGGCAGGACGACGGGGGCGCCGTCACGCACGAAACCGAGGTGGCAGACGTAGGCCTCGTCGAGTATCGCGTGCACCAGTTCCTGGTCGTACGCGGCACGGTCACGGCCGCGGGTGGGAACGGTGAGGTCGGTCGGCGCGTACGAGGCGGTGGCGGTGTCGATGCCGGACTCGGATGCGACGCTCATTGCATTCTCCATTGCACTAGTGCATAATCTCGTTTGTGCTAGGAGAGTATCGGATCGAAGGCCGGCGCGCAGCCGAGATCGCTGCCAGCGTGGAGCGTGCGGTGGGCGACGGTGACCTGGAGCCGGGGCAACTCCTGCCGCCGATGCGCGAGTTGGCGGAGCGGCTCGGGGTGAACCCCAATACGGTGGCCGCCGCCTACCGCACGCTGCGCGAACGCGGTGTCATCGAGACGGCGGGGCGGCGCGGCAGCCGCGTACGTCCCAAGCCCGCGACAACGGCGCGCGAGCTGATCCGCGTGGACGTGCCGGCCGGTGTGCGCGACGTGTCGAACGGCAATCCGGACACGGCTCTGCTGCCGTCGCTCGCCGAGGTGTTCGCGGCGGCAGCCGCGGAGGGCGACAGGCGTCCCGTGCTGTACGGGGAGGAGGCCGTGGACCCCGCACTGGCCCGCCACGCGCGCGCGGCCCTCGACGAGGACGGCGTCCCGGACGGCCCCGTGGCCGTCACGTCGGGTTCCCTCGACGCCATCGAGCGTGTCCTGGCCGCCCATCTCAAGCCCGGTGACGCGGTGGCGGTCGAGGATCCCGGCTGGGGCAGTCTGCTCGATCTGATGCCGGTGCTCGGTCTGCGGACGGTTCCGGTGGGCGTCGACGACGAGGGGCCGCTGCCCGCCGACGCGGAGAAGGCTCTGCGCGGGGGCGCCCGGGCGCTCATCGTCACCGACCGCGCCCAGAACCCCACGGGCGCTGCGATCAGCGCCCCACGCGCGCGTGCCCTGCGGAAGGTGCTCTCCGCACACAAGGACGTGCTGCTCGTCGAGGACGACCACGGCCACGCCATCGTCGACCTGCCGCTGCACCCGCTGGCGGGCGTGACCCGCAGCTGGGCGTTCATCCGCTCCACGGCCAAGGCTTACGGCCCCGACCTGCGCCTGGCCCTGCTCACCGGGGACGCCGTCACCGTCGATCGTGTCCAGGGGCGCCAGCGGCTGGGCCCCGGCTGGGTCAGTCACATCGCGCAGCGCGCCGTCGTGCGGCTGTGGACGGAGGGGGCGGTGGACACGGGTGAGGTGGCCGGCTCGTACGGAAGGCGGCGTGACGCCCTGATCGCCGCGCTGGCCCGGCGGGGCGTCATGGCGCACGGCCGCAGCGGCATGAACGCGTGGGTGCCCGTGCCGGACGAGACCGGGGCGGTCGCCAGGCTGCTGCACGCGGGGTGGGCCGTCGCTCCGGGAGCCCGCTTCCGGATGGGCGCGCGGCCCGGGGTGCGGATCACGGTGTCGACGCTCGGGGACGAGGACATCGAAGCGGTGGCGGACGCCGTCGCGTCCGCCACCGGGCCCGCTCCCGCGCGGCGCTACGAGTGAGCGGGCTTCCGCGAGCGATCACGCGGCCTTGACTGGGTGAGTGCGGCGCCCGCCAGGACGATCACCGCGCCGACCGGCGTCGACCAGCTCAGGGACTCGCCGAGGACGGTGACGCCCGCCGCGGTGGCGATCACCGGGACGAAGTACGTGACCATCTGGGCTGTCGTCGGACCGACCTCGGAGACAAGGCCGTACTGGATCAGGAAGGCGAGACCGGTGCCGACGGCACCCAGTGCCACGATCGCGAGCAGCGGCACGACGGGGAACTCCGTCGGCAGCGACGTGAACAGCGGTGTGACCACGGCCAGTTCGACGGTCGCGACCAGGAGTTGCGCGCCGGTCAGCGACAGGTTCGAGTGGCTGGATCCGGCCAGGGTGCGGCGCACGTAGATCCAGCCGATCGGGTAGCTCAGCGAGGCAAGGAGCGCCAGCGACGTCCCTCGCAGGTCGAGGCCGCTGAAGCCCTGCCAGGCGCCGAGCACCGTGAGCACGCCGAGGAACCCGATGCCGAGCCCCGCGACCCTGCGCCGCGTCGGCCGGTCCTCGGAGAGCGCCACCATCGAGAGCGCCATGCCCCACAGGGGCGAGGTCGCGTTGCAGATCCCGGCCAGCGTGGAGGGGATCGTCAGCTCGGCGTACGCGAAGAGCGAGAACGGCAGGGCGTTGAGCAGCAGCGCGGAGACGGTGAGGTGCGCCCAGGTCCGTGCCCCGCGCGGCAGCCGCTCGCGCTTCGTGACGAGGACGGCCGCGACGACCGCGGTGCCGAACAGGAGGCGACCCAGGGTGACTTGGAAGGGGGCGTACCCCTCGGTGCCGACCTTGATCAGCAGGAAGCTGAAGCCCCAGATCAGCGAGAGGATGCCGAAGCGGAGACGCCAGTCGAGAGCACGGCCGGCGCGGCGGCGCTTCGGCCGGGCGGAGTCGGCACCGGAGCCGGCGGCTGACTCAGCGCCGGTGCCGGTGCCGGAGGGGGAGGGGGAGGGGGAGGTGGAGACGGGGGAGCCAGGAGGGGTGGTGACGCACATGTACGTCACCTTGAAGCCTGCGACCTCGTAGAACAAGCGAAATTAGCTGCCCAGTACCGCGTAGCATCGCTTACATGTTGAACCTTGAGCGCCTGCGCACGCTCGACGCACTGGCCCGGCACGGATCGGTCAGCGGCGCGGCGGCCGGACTGCACGTCACGACGTCGGCCGTCTCCCAGCAGATGACCAAACTGGAGCGCGAGGTGGGCCAGCAGCTCCTGGCCAAGAACGGCCGCGGAGTGCGCCTCACCGATGCCGGACGGCTGCTCGCCGAGCACGCCGCACGCATCCTCTCCCAGGTGGAACTCGCCAAGGCCGACCTGGAGGAGCAGCGCGGCAAGGCCGTCGGCGAGCTGCGGATCTCCGCGTTCCCCACAGCGATGCGAGGGCTGCTGCCCGCCACGCTCACCGCGCTGCGTGCCGGACACCCCGGCCTGCGCGTCCGCTCCCAGGAGATGGAGCCGCAGCACGGAGTGGCCGCCGTGGTGCGCGGCGACATCGACCTCGCGGTCGTCCTGGACTGGTACAACAAGCCGCTGCCGATGCCCGGAGGCCTCATCAAGGCGTCCCTCCTGGACGACCCCGCCGATGTCGCCATGCCCGCGGCGCACCCCCTCGCCGACCGCACCGAAGTGGACCTGGAGGAGTTCGCGGACGACGAGTGGATCGCCTGGGCGGAGGGGGAGTTCTGCCATGAGTGGCTGATGTTCACGCTGCGCGCCAAGGGCATCGAACCGCGGATCGCACACCGCGCGGAGGAACACCACACCCAGCTCGCGATGGTGGCCGCGGGGCTCGGTGTGTGCGTGGCACCCCAGTTGGGGCGCGATCCGATGCCGGCCGGGGTCAGGACCGTTCCGGTGCGCCACCGGGTGCGCCGTCATGTGTACGTCGTGTGGCGCGCGGATGCCGACCGCCGCCCCTCGATCAGGGCGGCGGTGGAGGCGCTCCAGGTGGTGGGGGCCGGGCTGTGCTGACGTCGCGGGGCCTGGCCGACGGGGTCAGGGGCGGGCCGGCAAGTCCGCCAGCTTCCGGAAGTCCCAGGACGTGATCGCTTCGGGTGTGAGCCGGATCCAGGCGTGCTTCCCGTCGTACGGCATCGAGTCCATCCCGAAGTACTTCTGGGCGAACAGCCGCTCAGGAACTGCGAGTTCGGGGCAGGGATCGCCCATCCGGGGTGACTCGGCGACGAAGACAGCCGACCCGGAGAGCTCCACGCCCCGCAGCTCCCCGTACTCCACGCCGGAGTCGATCACCACCGCGATCCGCTGATCGCCCCGCAAGTCGGCCCAGCGCTTGCTGCGGGTGATCGAGAAGAGCCACAAGGACGTGCCGTCCCAGACGAACCAGAGCGCGCTGACGTGCGGGGCGCCGTCCCCGGACACGGTCGCGACCCGGCAGGTGCGTTCCGCGCCGAGGTAGGCGTCGAGCTCGTCCGGCGACATCATGATCCTGCGGCCCCGGCGCTGTGTGACGGCCATCGGTCCTCCCGCGCGTGTGGAAAAAGTGGACGCACCAAGCGAACTGACTGAGCGTCAGTTACGTGCGCCAGGAAAGCATGCGGTCTCTTCCGCCGTGACGCAATGGCGGCTAACCTCCGCGCATCCCGGGCGCAGCCCGCCTCGACCGGCCCGGGCGACCCGGACAGGGGGAGCGATGCCGTCGTACGAACAGCTCAGGGAACTCCTCGATCCCGTCACCACCGTACTGATGACCGTCGAGTGCCAGCAGGGCGTGGTGGGGACGGAGAGCGCGCTGCCCGAACTCGCCGACGAGGCCCGCTCGTCGGGCTGCCTCGTCAATGTCGCGCGGCTCGTCTCCGCCGCCCACCTGGCCGGGGTGCAGGTCCTGCACGCCGTCGCCGAACGCAGGCCCGACGGGCGCGGCGCCAACCGCAACGCCCGCCTCTTCCGCGCCGCCGGACGGCTGCCCGTGCAGCAGCTCTCCGGGACCCGGGCCGTGCGGATCGCGCCGCCCATCGAAGTGGCCGACGAGGACCTCGTCGTACGGCGGCTGCACGGCCTCTCGCCCCTCGCCGGCACGGACGTCGACCCACTGCTCCGCAACCTGGGCTGCCGCACCCTCCTGGTGACCGGCGTGTCGGCGAACGTGGCGATACCGAACGCCGTCTTCGACGCCGTGAACCTCGGCTACACCGCCGTCGTGCCGTCGGACGCCATCGCGGGAGTCCCCTCCGACTATGCCCCCGCGATGCTCCGCAACACGCTCTCCCTGGTGGCCACCATCGCCACCACCGAGGAGGTCCTCGGCACCTGGAAGCGTCCCAGGCCGGTGTGACCGTGACGCCCTAGGCCAGGGTGATCGTGTCCCCGTCCACCTTGATCTCGGCGGCGGGCAGCGGTTTCGGCGCCGGGGCGGCCTTCACGCTCCCGTCGGCGATGGAGAACTTGCTGCCGTGACAGGGGCAGTTGATGGTGCCGCCCTCGACGCTCGTCACCGGACACTGCTTGTGGGTGCAGCGGTTCGAGAAGGCCTTGAAGTCACCCTCCGTCGGCTGGGTCACCACCACCCCCTCCTCCTTGAAGATCTTTCCGCCGCCCACCGGGATCTCCGACGTCTTGGCGAGCGCGGCCCCGGCGGCCCCTGTGGTCTCGGCCTCGGCGGGCGTTTGCTCGTCGGCCTGGCCGGAGCCGGAGCCGTAGCCGTCGTCGCTCTCGCCGCAGGCCGCGAGGGCGGCGGCCAGGCTGACGACACCCGCCGCGGCGACGACCGACCGGCGGGAGAGCGGGCCGATGGGTTCCTTCGAAATGGTCATGCCCGGTGGTACGAGGCCACGCGTCGCCGTGTTCAAAGGCTCCAAGCACTTCTTGCGCGAACCGAGTTCGGACCGGCATTAACCTGGGGCAATGCTCACCGAAGTAACCGCGGTCCGCTACGCGACGCCTCTGCGGGAAGGCGGATCGCTCCCCGGCCTCGTCGAGGCCGTCGACGGCCGGGGGACGTACGCGGAGTACGTCATGAAGTTCACCGGGGCCGGACAGGGCCGCAAGACACTCGTCGCCGAAGTGATCTGCGGCCGGCTGGCGCGCGGCCTCGGCTTTCGGGTGCCGGGCCTCGCGCAGATCCGGCTCGACCCCGTGCTCGGCCTCGGCGAGCCCGACCAGCAGGTACAGGAGCTGCTCAAGTCGAGCGGCGGGCTGAACCTCGGGATGGAGTTCCTCTCGGGCGCGCTCGGCTTCGACTCGCTCGCGTTCGACGTCGACCCGGCCGAGGCCGGTCGCGTCGTGTGGTTCGACGCGCTCATCAACAACGTCGACCGCTCCTGGCGCAATCCGAACATGCTCATGACCGGCGGCGAGCTGTGGCTCATCGACCACGGCGCGAGCATGATCTGGCACCACAACTGGCGTACCGCCGAAACCGCGGCCGCCAAGCCGTACGACGCGTCCGACCACGCCTTCGCCCCCTTCGGGCCCGACGTCGCGTCCGCCGCGGCCGAGCTCGCCCCGCTCGTCACCGAGGAGCTGCTCGCCGCCGCCGCGGCCGACGTGCCCGACGCGTGGCTGGTGGACGAGCCCGGCTTCGAGGACCCCGACGCCGTGCGCCGCGCCTATGTGACGGCACTGCTGCCGCGCGCCAAGACCATCCACGAGCGGATCCAGCTGCCCCGGGCGCAGCGGAAGGGTGCCACCCAGTGACAGCGACAGCGCCAGTGACCGAGCAGCCGCCGCCGACCGAGTGGGACGTCTTCGAGTACGCCCTGGTGCGGGTGGTGCCGCGCGTCGAGCGCGGCGAGCAGTTCAACGCCGGCGTGGTCGTCTACTGCCGGGCGAAGTCCTACGTGGCCGCCCGTACGCATCTCGACGAGGGCAAGCTGCGGGCCCTCGACCCCGAGGCCGACCTCGGCGGCATCAGGGCGGCGCTCGGCGCCGTCGAGCGGATCTGCGCCGGGGGCGAGGCGGCGGGGCAGGCCGAGCGGGACGACGCCGGACGGCGCTTTCGGTGGCTGATCGCGCCGCGCTCGACCGTCGTACAGCCGGGGCCGGTGCACACGGGCCTCACCGCGGATCCTGCCGCAGAGGTGGACCGACTCCTCGACCTCCTGGTGAGGTAAAGAATCACAGGCCCCTGTGCGCCGTTGACACCGGGTGCCAGGGCTTCTAGCGTCTCGTTCAGCTGAAGGTACTAAGCGGTCGCTCACCATCGGGGCGTACCGTAGAGCCGCATCCCAAGGGCGAGGAGAACCAGCATGTCCACCACTGAGCAGCGCGTCGCGGTCGTGACCGGAGCAGCGCGAGGCATCGGCGCGGCGACCGCCGTGCGCCTGGCCGCCGAAGGCCGCGCCGTCGCGGTGATCGACCTCGACGAGGCCGCCTGCAAGGACACCGTCACGCAGATCACCGCTGCCGGTGGCAAGGCGATCGCCGTCGGCTGCGACGTGTCCGACGAGGCTCAGGTCGAGGCGGCCATCGCCCGGATCGCCGACGAGCTCGGCGCGCCCACGATCCTCGTGAACAACGCCGGTGTGCTCCGCGACAACCTCCTCTTCAAGATGAGCGCGAGCGACTGGGACACGGTCATGAACGTGCACCTGCGCGGCGCCTTCCTGATGTCGAAGGCCTGCCAGAAGCACATGGTGGACGCCAAGTTCGGCCGGATCGTGAACCTCTCCTCGTCCTCCGCGCTCGGCAACCGCGGCCAGGTCAACTACGCCGCGGCCAAGGCGGGCCTGCAGGGCTTCACCAAGACCCTCGCCAAGGAGCTCGGCAAGTTCGGCGTCACCGCCAACTCCGTGGCCCCCGGTTTCATCGTCACCGAGATGACCAAGGCCACCGCCGACCGCGTCGGCATGGGCTTCGAGGACTTCCAGGCCGCGGCCGCGACCCAGATCCCGGTGCAGCGCGTCGGCCGCCCCGACGACATCGCCAACGCCATCGCCTTCTTCACGGGCGACGCGGCGGGCTTCGTCTCGGGTCAGGTCATGTACGTGGCCGGCGGACCGCTCAACTAGTTCTTCCCGGAGGGATGCGGAGATGACTGTGCAGGACAGCGGAAAGGCCGCGCTCGTCACGGGCGCCAGCCGGGGCATCGGCTACGGCATCGCGGAGGCGCTCGTCGCCCGCGGTGACCGCGTGTGCATCACCGGGCGCAACGAGGACGCGCTGAAGGAGGCGGTCGAGAAGCTCGGCGCCGACCGCGTCATCGGCGTCGCGGGCAAGGCCCACGACGAGGCCCACCAGGCGGTCGCCGTCGAGCGCGTTATGGAGGCCTTCGGCCGGGTCGACTTCTTGATCAACAACGCCGGCACCAACCCGGTGTTCGGTCCGATCGCGGAGCTCGACCTCAATGTGGCGCGCAAGGTCTACGAGACCAACGTGATCTCGGCGCTCGGCTTCGCCCAGCAGACCTGGAAGGCCTGGCAGAGCGAGAACGGCGGCGCGATCGTGAACATCGCCTCCGTCGCGGGCGTCGCCCCCTCGCCGTTCATCGGCGCGTACGGCATGAGCAAGGCCGCCATGGTCAACCTCACTTTGCAGCTCGCGCACGAGTTCGCGCCGAAGGTGCGGGTCAACTCGATCGCGCCCGCCGTGGTCAAGACCAAGTTCGCCCAGGCGCTCTACGAGGGCCGCGAGGCGGAGGCCGCAGCCGCCTACCCCCTGGGGCGGCTCGGTGTGCCGGAGGACATCGGGGGCGCGGCCGCGTTCCTCACGTCCGGCCAGTCCGACTGGATCACGGGACAGACACTCGTGGTCGATGGCGGCATCTTCCTCAATGCGGGCGTCAGCTGACGAAGGCTCGGCAATCACCAGGTACGCCATCCAAAAGGGACGTACACCCGCATCAAGTGCCCCGTCGGCGCCGCAAGTTGGCCCGGCGGGGCATTGCGATATTGTCTCCCGACCCATGGCATGGCCGATCGAGGAGCGTGCGCGTGTTCAGTGAAGTTCGCCTGGTGGCGGCAGCGGGTCTCCGTGGCCTGGCAGGGCTGCCCCGCCGGGGCCTGCGGCCGGCCGCGGCGCTGGTGTCCATATCCCTGCTCTCGGGATGCGGAATCTTCTCGTCCGACGAGTCCGACGAGGAACAGAAGATCACCGTCGGCACCATGAGTGCTCCCAGCACCCTCGATCCTGCCGCTGCCTGGGACAGCTCCTGGGAGCTGTACCGCAACGTCTTCCAGACGCTTCTCAGCTTCCCCAGCGGGGCGGCCGAGCCCGAGCCGGACGCGGCCGAGTCCTGCAAGTTCGCCGACGCGACGAACACCGTCTTCACCTGCGAGCTGCGCGAGGGCCTCAAGTTCTCCGACGGCCACGCGCTCGACGCCAAGGCGGTCAAGTACACCTTCGACCGGATGCGGCGCATCGACGTGAAGGGCGGGCCCGCGGGTCTGCTCGGGTCGCTCGACACGGTCGAGACGAAGGGTGACCGTACCGTCACGTTCCGCCTCAAGAAGTCGGACGCCACCTTCCCGTTCGTGCTCTCCACACCCGCCATGTCGATCGTCGACCCCCGCGAGTACCCGGCGGACAAGCTCCGCAAGGGCTCGTCGATCGCGGGCTCGGGGCCGTACGCCCTGGATTCGTACCAGGCCGGTGAGCGGGCGGAGCTGGTCAAGAACACGAACTACAAGGGCGCGGCCGACCGCAAGAACGACGCCGTCACGATCCGCTACTTCAAGAAGTCGGCCACCATGGTCGAGGCCCTGAAGAACAAGCAGATCGACGTCACCTTCCGTGGACTCGCGGCCACGGACATCGTCGACATGCAGGCCAACAAGCACGCGCGCGAGGGAATCCAGCTGGTGGAGGGCTCGGGCACCGAGATCCGCTACCTGGTGTTCAACCCCGACGACCCCTGGGCCAGGAAGAAGCCGGTCCGGCAGGCCTTCGCCCAGGTCATCGACCGCCCGGCCATCGCCCACAAGATCTACCAGGACACCGTCGAGCCGCTGTACTCGATGGTCCCCCAGGGGCTCACCGGGCACGGCACGGGCTTCTTCGACGACTACGGGGACCCCAGCAACAGCAAGGCCGCGAGCATCCTCAAGGGCGCGGGCATCAACGAACCCGTCCCGCTCACGCTCTGGTACACGACCGACCGCTACGGTTCGGCGACCGCCGGGGAGTTCGAGGAGATCAAGCGGCAGCTGGAGGATTCGGGGCTCTTCAAGATCACGCTCAAGAGCCGTCCGTGGACCGAGTTCGACGCGGGCACCAAGAAGCGCGAGTACCCGGTCTTCGGCCGCGGCTGGTTCCCCGACTTCCCTGACGCGGAGAACTTCATCGCGCCGTTCATCGGCGAGAAGAACGTGCTCAACACGCCCTACCCGGCACCGGAGATCACCGACGAGGTACTGCCGCGTTCGCGCCGCGAGGCCGACCGGGGCGCGGTGGCCGACGACTTCGAGCGGGCCCAGAAGGTCCTCGTCGACGACGCGCGGCTGCTGCCGCTGTGGCAGGGCAAGCAATACATCATGGCGAGCGAGGAGATCGCGGGCGGCGAGCGCGCCCTGGACCCCTCGGCGATCATGATGATGTGGGAGCTGGAGCGCAAGACCAGCTGGTAGCGGGGTCGCGGTCAGCGAAGGGCCGTGAGTCGCGGGCAGCGGGGTGATTGTCAGTGGTCGCCGGTAGGTTCTGTGGTGAGAAGTGACCGCACACCGGAGGTTGTTGACGTGACCGACATCGCCATGCTGCCCGCGTCCTGGCGCGGAGTCCTCGGCGAGGAGCTGCAGAAGCCCTACTTCAAGGAGCTCACCGAGTTCGTCGAGGAAGAGCGGGAGAAGGGTCCCGTCTACCCTCCGCGTGACGAAGTGTTCGCCGCGCTCGACGCGACGCCGTACGACCAGGTCAAGGTCCTCGTCCTCGGCCAGGACCCGTACCACGGCGAGGGGCAGGGGCACGGCCTCTGCTTCTCCGTGCGGCCGGGTGTGAAGACCCCGCCCTCGCTGCGGAACATCTACAAGGAGATGAAGGAGGAGCTCGGCCACCCCGTGCCGGACAACGGCTATCTGATGCCGTGGGCCCAGCAGGGCGTCCTGCTCCTGAACGCGGTGCTCACGGTCCGTGCCGGAGAGGCCAACTCCCACAAGGGCAAGGGCTGGGAGAAGTTCACCGACGCGGTGATCCGCGCGGTCGCCGAGCGCCCGGACCCCGCCGTCTTCGTCCTGTGGGGCAATTACGCCCAGAAGAAGCTGCCCCTCATCGACGAGGAGCGGCACGTGGTCGTGAAGGGCGCGCACCCCTCGCCGCTCTCCGCGAAGAAGTTCTTCGGCTCCCGCCCCTTCACCCAGATCGACGAGGCGGTCGCGGCGCAGGGACACGAGCCGATCGACTGGCGGATCCCGGACCTGGGCTGAGTGCTCCTCCGGGCCGAGCTCGGCCGATCGTGTTCGTGAGGCCCTAGGGCACGGGGGCCGTGGCGGGGACCGTCACCGGGCTGGCCCAGCGGTACGCGCGAGCGCCTCGCGGCCGATCGCGCCTGACCGTGATTGTCGGTGGGGGCGGATAGCGTCGAGAGCGGTTGGCACGATGGGCGTACGAGGAGGACCCGGTGACGGAGCAGCAGGAGCAGGCGGCGGAAGACGCCATGATGACCCGGATCGGGCAGGCGGTCATGTTGCACCACGGGGGTGACCGTGAGGAGGCGCAGGACCGCTTCCTCGGTCTGTGGTCGGAGATCGGCGAGGAGGGCGACCCGTTGCACCGCTGCACCCTCGCGCACTACATGGCGGACACGCAGGAGGACCCCTCGGACGAACTGGCCTGGGACCTGCGGGCGTTGTCGGCGGCGGACGAGCTCACGGACGAGCGCCTGCACGAGCACCACGACTCCATCGCGGTCCGCGGTTTCTACCCCTCGCTGCACCTGAACCTGGCGGCGGACTACGCGAAGCTGGGGCGCCCCGAGGCGGCGCGCAACCACATCCGGCGGGCGCGTGGGGCGGTCGGGGCGCTGGGGGACGACGGGTACGGGGACGGGGTCAGGGCGGCCATCGGGAGGCTCGAGCTGCAGTTGGGGGAGGGCAGTGAGGTCGAGTGAGGCGGGGGGCTGTGAGCTGGGGCCGGGGCTTCCAGCGGGTGAGGGTCAACGCCCGTAGCTGTTCTGGCAGATGACTGCCTCGGGGCTGTCCGCCTGCCAGCCGCCGTACTGCTCGCCGAGGGCGCAGAGGTCCGCGATCGTGGGCGCGGCGGTGGGCAGAGCCGCCGGTTCGGCGGCCTCGGGCCGGGGGGCGCGGCGCTGCGGGGGCGGGTCCGAGGGGCGTGCGGGGCCAGGCGTACGGGGCTGTGCGGCGGGGATGGCCGGGGCGGTGCCGGTGGCGCGGGGCGCCGGGGCGCGCGGCGTCGCGATGAGCTCCAGGGCCTCGCGGGCGGGGGCTTCCACGACGAGCGGGCGGGAATTGCCGTCGGCGCGGGGTGCCGGGGGCGGGGCGCTCGCGGCGGACGGACCGGGCGCGGGTTGCCGCTCGACGCTCACACAGCCGGAGAGGGCGGTGACCGCCACGGAGGCCAGGAGTGTGGCGGTGGTCGTGGTTCGCTGCATTCGCGCAACTCTGAGGGGTGGAGGGTGCCATCGGCGAGGAAACCGGTGGAAGTTGGCCCGCATGGGTGAGTGCGCCTCTGGTCGGCGGGGGACCCAAAAGACGACCTGACCACTGGTCCCGCTCACTACGGCGCGGTGCGGGTGCCGCGCACCGCGGCGATCTGCTCCTTCGGAGCTTCGCCTCAGCCGCCGACCGGCGGCCGCGGCGGCAGCCGTATGCTGCGGGAGCGGAACGCGCACAGAGGCAGAGCGGTAGGACGGCATGAGCGGCAGAACAGACAGGGGACAGTGGTGAAGGTCGGCTGTATCGGACTTGGTGACATCGCGCAGAAGGCGTACCTTCCGGTGCTCACCACCCTGCCCGGGGTCGAGCTGCACCTGCAGACGCGCACGCCCGCGACCCTGGCCCGCGTCGCGGGCACCCACCACATCCCCGCGGAGCGCTGCCACACCGACCTGGACGCCCTGCTCGCCCAGGGCATCGAAGCCGCCTTCGTGCACGCCTCGACCGCCGCCCACCCGGAGATCGTGACCCGGCTGCTCGAAGCGGGCGTGGCCACCTACGTCGACAAGCCCCTGGCGTACGAACTCGCCGACTCCCAGCGGCTCGTGCGCCTGGCCGAGGAGCGCGGGGTCAGCCTCGCCGTCGGCTTCAACCGCCGCTTCGCGCCCGGCTACGCGCAGTGCGTCGAGCACCCGCGCGAGCTGATCCTGATGCAGAAGAACCGTGTCGGTCTGCCCGAGGACGTGCGCACGCTCGTCCTTGACGACTTCATCCACGTCGTGGACACCCTGCGCTTCCTGGCACCGGGGCCGATCGACCACGTCGGTGTGCGTGCCCGCGTCCAGGACGGGCTCATGGAGCACGTCGTGCTGCAGCTCGCGGGCGACGGGTTCACCGCGCTCGGCGTGATGAACCGGCTGAGCGGTTCCACCGAGGAGATTCTCGAGGTCTCCGGTCAGGACACCAAGCGCCAGGTGGTCAACCTCGCCGAGGTCATCGACCACAAGGGCCAGCCCAGCGTGCGGCGGCGCGGCGACTGGGTGCCGGTGGCGCGGCAGCGCGGCATCGAGCAGGTGGTCCTCGCCTTCCTCGACGCGGTGCGCGCGGGCAAGGTGCTCAGCGCCCGGGACGCGCTGGCGACCCATGAGCTGTGCGAGCGTGTGGTCCGTGCGGCTCAGGAGCAGGCCGCCTGAGGCGACCCTTCGCGGGCCTTCGCAAGGACCGCACGCCCTCCACCGCGCACAGCGCGGCGAGCACGGCCAGGGCCGCGTGCACGGGCCAGTCGCCCAGCCTGACGTACGGCGTGACGCCCTCGGCCAGCGGAATGTCGTACGTCGACGTGGCGCTCGCCGAGGTGCCGAGCGGCGCCCCGACCCGCTCGCCGCCCGCCGCGTACACCGCGGAGACGCCGGTGAGCGTGGCGTGCACCATGGGGCGGCCGGTCTCGGCGGCGCGCACCGCCGCGAGCGACGCGTGCTGCTCGGGTGCCCAACTGGACTGGAACGTCGAGGTGGACGACTGCGCGAGCAGCAACTGGGCGCCCTCACGCGTCAGATGACGGCTCATGTCGGGGAACGCCGATTCGAAGCACACCAGCGGGCCGACCTTCAGGCCGCCGCCCACGTCCATCACCACCGGACGCTCGCCGCGCCTGCGGTCCTCGCCCGCCGCCTTGCCCACGGAGGTCGCCCAGCCGAGGAGTGAGCGGGCGGGCACGTACTCCCCGAAGGGGACCAGCCGCATCTTGTCGTAGCGGTCGCCGGTCGGGCCCTCGGGGCCCACGAGGACGGAGCTCTTGAAGATGCCGGGCCGGTCGGAGCGGCGCGCGTCCACGTTCACCAGGATGTCGGCGCCGACCTCCCGGGACAGTGCGGCTATCCGCCGGGCGACGTCGGGGCGCCCCGTGAGGTCGTACCCGACGCTGCTCTCGCCCCAGACGACGAGGTCCAGGTCCTGCCCCGCAAGGCCGCGGGTCAGGGCCTCCTCGCGTGCGAGCCGCCTCCCGGCGCTGCCCACCCCGTCGATGACGCCCGGCTGGACGACGGCCACGCGCATCCGGCCCGAGGCCTCGGGGCGCGGCGCCCACGCCCAGGCGGACGTGGTCACGGCGGCCACGGCCACGAGAGCGGCGGTGGCGGGGACGGCCCTGGCGACGGAGGTGCGCGAGGTCAGGGGCGTGCGGGAGGTCCCGGAGGTGCGGGCCGTACCCGGCGGACGGAAGGCGTGTCCCGCGAGGAGCGCCGCGACGGCGGTGTTCACGGTCACGAGCAGGGCGCTGACCAGCCACACCCCGCCCACCGACATCAGGCGCAGGGCGGGTTCGACCTGCCACTGACTGGAGCCGAGCAGCCCCCACGGCCCGCCGAGGCCTTCCCACGACCTGACCAGTTCCACCATCAGCCAGCCGGACGGCAGGACGACCAGCGCGGCCGCGGTCCGCCCCGGTGTGAGCACTCCACCCAGCAGGCGCCGTACGAGCCAGCCCCACGGCGCCCACAACAGGCCGAGCAGCGCGGCGATGACGAGGGTGAACACATGGAGGCTCGGCAGCAGCCAGTGATGCACCGCCACCATGAACCCGAGGCCGCCGAGCCATCCGTCGATCGCCGCCCTGCGCCCGGTCCCCGCCGACCGGGCAAGGAGGATCCACGGCACCAGCGCGACGTAGGCGAACCACCACAACGACGGTGCGGGGAACGCGAGGGCCGGCAGCGCCCCGGCAGCGACCGCGGCGACGCCACGCCAACGGGCCGACCCGAGCAGCCCCGCCGTCGAAGCGGCCGTGAGGCGTGGCCGCCGCAAGCCCCGGTCGTCGCGGAGTGGATCCATGCAGCGCCTCCCTCGGTCCCCGACGCCGACGCCCGGTCGTCCCCCCAGTGTGCGCGCCCCTGACGATCTAGGACAGTGCGCCCGCCACGCGTTTTCCCGACCGGCCCCCGACCGTTCGCCCGGTCGTTTCCCGGCCCGTCCTCCTAACCGGGCGGGCGGGACACGGGCCGCTCCGTCACCTGGCGCCACTTCTCCTGCACGGTCACCTGCCGCAGCCGCCAGCCCTGCTGCGTACGCAGGGCCGTGAAGGCGTAGCGACCGCCGCATATGAAGTCCGGCGCCGAGGATTCCGCGCCGCCCTCGCCCTTGTCCCCGGCCTCGCCGACGCCGCCGATCTCGCCCGAGGTGAAGCGCATGGGGTTCACGTAGTCGGCCTGGACCTGCGCCACGTCATCGACGTCCTGGTCGAGCGTCCCGAACCGCAGCCTCCGGTTGACGATCAGATGCTGCCGCATCGGGAAGAGCCGCATCGTCCCGGCCAGCCATACGGCCACCTCCGCGGCGGTCGCGTCTACACCACCCGCCGAGCTGTAGTCGGCGCGGCCGTCCGGGGTGAAGAGCCGCTGGTAGGCGTCCCAGTCGCCGTCGTCGACGGTCACTGCGTACTCGGTGATGAGGGAGTCGATGGCCAACCGGTCCATCACGGCGGCGAGTTCCACGCGCTGCGTCATCGGGTCAGTGTTGGGCACGGGGGATGCGCAGCCAAGAGGCGTGCAGGAACGTGCCGGAACGCGGGACGGAAAGCGGGCCGGAACGCGGCGTGCGAGTTGCGGTCGGGAGAGGGCCGGCGACTGAGCAACTGCCTTATGATGCACGGCAGTTCTGCGACCGGTGAGGCAAGCGGGAACACTCCGAGCTGGGAGGCCCGGTGAAGAACGAGCAGCGCATCGCGGCGTACAAACGGCAGGGCAACCGCAAGGAACTGACGGGGCGGCAGAAGCGTCGTGTGGCGAGGAAGGCGCGCCAGGGCAAGGGCTGACGCGGCAACCGTTGACGCGGGGGCGTGCCGCGGCGACAGTACGGCACATGAGCCCGCACGCCCGCGGCGTACTGATCGACGCCGGCGGTGTGCTCGTCCGCGAGTACCTGCCCGCCGTCGCGGCGGCCTGGGGCAAGCGGCTCGGCCTCACGGCCACCGCCTTCATGGCCGCCCTGTATGAGGGGAACGATTCCGGGGTCCTCATCGGCCGCGTCAGCGAGAACGCCTGGTGGGAGACCGTCCGGGGGCGGCTGCGCACCGGACCGGACGAGATCGCCGAGCTGCGCCGGGACCTGGCGGCCAGGGAGAGCTGGGACGAGGAGCTCGTGGCGTGCCTGCGCGGCCTGCGGAAGCGGGGCGTTCGCACGGCCGTGGTCAGCAATACCTGGCCCGGCCTGCGCGAGCGGATGTCGGACGGCGGTCTGACGGACATCGCCGACCACCTCGTCCTGTCCTGCGAGGTCGGATGCGCCAAACCGGACCGCCGGATTTACGAGATCGCGCTGGGGCTGCTCGCCGTCGAGCCCGCCCTTGCGCTGTTCATCGACGACACCTCCGGCAATGTCGCTGCGGCGCGGGCGCTGGGGACGGCAGGTCACGTGCACACCGAGACAGCGGAAACCCTCGCTCGCATACGGGAGTTCACGTCTCAGGCGTGAGGACCTGCACTGGGTCGCCTCGACCACGGGGCCGCCTCGACCCCTAGGCCGCCTCGACGACCTCTTCGCGTACGGCGGCAGCCCACGCGGTCACCAACTGTTCGTACTCACGGCGCTGTTCCACCGAGAGACGTCCGCCTGCGCGCATCCACAGGCCGCGGATCCGCTCGTTCAGTTCCGCGGCAGACCGTGCGGAACCAAGGGGCTGAGGGGTTAAGGGCATGAGTCAAGCCTAGGGGATACCTACGACAATCGGAACTCTCAGCTACCGGGCACATCCTCCAAGTGAGCGGATGCACAGCGCAGCGGCACGTCGCACGCCGTCACCCGGACGGCGCAACACCGCACCGCCCCCGGTCGTGGCCCCTGATATCCAGGGGAGAAGGGACGCGCCGGAAGCCGCGCGCCGTGGGTCATTCATCGCCCTGACGCCGCCAGGCGGCCGGGGCCCATCGAGTGGAGGACCACTCATGTCCGAGTACATAAGTCTCTCCGTGGACTTCACCCAAGGCCTCAACGACGCCTGGTCGAAGGTCGCTCAGTTCGTGCCGAAGCTGATCGGCTTCCTGGTCGTCCTGGTCATCGGCTGGTTCGTGTCGAAGATGATCGCGCGGGTCCTCGACCGGGTCCTGCGCAAGGTCGGCTCGGAGAGGCTCGCCGAACGGGCGGGCGCGTCCCGCATGCTGGCCAACTCCAAGTACGACATGACGGGGATCGTCTGCAAGGTCATCTATTTCGCCCTGCTCCTGATCACCCTGCAGCTGGGCTTCGGTGTCTTCGGCAGCAACCCGGTCTCCACGATGCTCGACGGCATCGTCTCCTGGATCCCGCGCGGCGTCGTCGCGATCGTGCTGATGGTCGTCGCCATGGCGGTCGCCAACATCGTGCGCGACATCGTCACCAGTGCCCTGTCCTCGATGTCGTACGGGAAGACCGTCGGCACGATCGCGTGGGCCTGCATCGTCGCCCTCGGTGTCTTCGCGGCCCTCGGCCAGGCGGGCATCGCCACCACCGTCACCCAGCCGGTCCTGTACGCGGCGCTCGCGGCAGGCGCCGGAATCCTGATCGTCGGCGTGGGCGGTGGGCTCATCGGCCCGATGCGGCAGCGCTGGGAGCGCTGGCTGAACACGGCGGAGCAGGAGACGGCCAAGGCGCGCGGCAGCGTCAGCGCCTACCAGGCCGGGCGTCAGGACGCGATGACCAACCAGCCCGTCGAGGAGCGCGAGCGCTACGACATGTGACCGGCCCGGGGCCTCACTCAGGCCCCGGAGGCCTCCGGCACCAGGTCGTGCCGCCTCACCAGCCAGGAGATGGCGGTGAGGCGGCACACCGCGTAGTCGTGGCCCACCGGCTCCTGCCACCCGTTCTCGGCCAGCGCGTCGAGGAACCCCAGGGCGTAGTCCGCGAGGATCTCCGGGTCCGGCGCCGGCGGCACGAGCCCGGCACCGCCCATCTCGAGCCGGTCCCGCAGCTCAGCGACGTGCTGGTCCACGGCGGCCGTGAACCCGGGCTCGAAGGCGAACTCGGCGAAGCGCGGGGCGTACGAGGCGCTGATGCGGGCGAGGGGCGACATCCCTTCACCGTAGGACGGCCAAACCCTCCTGAAGAGGGTCTTTCGGCATGCCATTGGTCACAACGTGCCGGCCACCTTGTTCAGTGCGCCCCTGGCATCGCGCCCGGCGTCGCGGGCGACCCGCCGTCCGGACTCCGCCGCGCCACGGCCGCGATGGGCTCCGGCCTTCACGGCGGAGCGGCCGCGGGTGGCGCCGGACTTGGCGGCGCTGCGACCGCGGTAGGCCATGGAGGGCTTGCCGTGTGTGTCGGCCGCCGCGATCAGCAGGCCGCCGAGCAGCGAGAGGTTCTTGATGAACTGGGTGCGCTGAGCGGCGCGGCGCTCCGGGTCCTCTTCCTTCCACCAGGCGTGCCCGGCCAGCGTGGTGGGCACGAGCGTGCCGGCCAGCGCGAGGGCGGCGACCCGCGGAACCCGCCCGGTGGCCAGCATCGCGCCGGCACCGAGCTGCACCGCACCGTTGATGCGGACCAGGCGTTCGGGGTCCTCCGGCAGCCGTGGGATCCGGGAAGCCACCGGAACCGCGACGGGCTCCGCCGCGGGGGCCACGCGCTTGGGCTTCCGCAGGGTACTGAATCCTCCCGACAGGAAGACCGAGGCGAGCAAGGGGCGTGCGCATTTCCTGAGAACAGCCATGCCATCCGGCTTCCCCCGATACGGGGCCTCAGTCAGAGCGCGCCGCTACCCCGCCGACTCTCCCGCGTGCGGACTCAGCACACCCATCCCGACCAGCACGAACAGCACGATGCCGAGCAGGACCCGGTAGTACACGAACGGCATGAAGCTCTTGGTCGTGATGAACTTCATGAACCACGCAATGACGGCATATCCGACAACGAACGCGACGATCGTCGCGAAGATCGTCGGGCCCCAGGACACATGGCCGCCCTCGCTCGCGTCCTTGAGCTCGAAGACGCCGGAGGCGAGGACCGCCGGGATGGCGAGCAGGAACGAGTAGCGGGCCGCCGCCTCGCGGGTGTAGCCCATGAGCAGGCCGCCGCTGATGGTGGCGCCGGAGCGGGAGACGCCCGGGATCAGGGCCATCGCCTGGCACATGCCGAAGATCAGGCCGTCGCGGACGCCCAGTTCCCTCAGGCTCTTGCGCTCCTTGACGGCGCGGTGCTTCCCGCCGGCCTCGTCGCGGGCCGCCAGGCGGTCGGCGATGCCGAGGACGATGCCCATCACGATCAGCGTCGTGGCGATGAGCCGCAGGTCACGGAACGGGCCCTCGATCTCGTCCTTGAAGGTGACGCCGAGGACACCGATCGGGATCGAGCCGACGATGACGAGCCAGCCCATCTGCGCGTCGTGGTCCGAGCGTGGCACCTTGCCGAAGAGGGAGCCGGACCACGCGGAGATGATCCGCGCGATGTCCTTGCGGAAGTAGATCAGCACGGCGGCCTCGGTGCCGATCTGGGTGATCGCGGTGAACGCGGCCCCCGGATCGTGCCAGCCCGCGAACGCCGCGGTCAGCCGCAGATGCGCGCTGGACGAGATCGGGAGGAACTCGGTCAGTCCCTGGACGAGCCCGAGGATGAAGGATTCAAGCCAAGACATGGAAACTGCGCCGTCCAAGTACGGATCATGGGCTGCGGGTGCGGTCATGTGATGGGACACGGGAGGTGTGCGAGCGAGGGGTGATCACTCCCCTGCCGTGGGGCAGCGTAGCGTCACTTGGTTACGAGACCGCCGGAGGGCCGCCGTCCAGCGGCTGCGGCCCTTCGCGTGCCGGACGTGGCCGCTCGCAACCTCGTACGTCCCGGAGACCTACCGGTTGCGCAGGTGGTGGCGCTTGCACCACGCCACCACCGCGCCCGCGAGCCCCGTCACCGCGATGAAGCCCATCGCGACGAGGAACACGGGGGACGTCGGCGTCGACGCGCGGGCACCCGCGATGACGTACGCGGCGGTGTTCGGGATCGATCCCAGGCCGGTGGCGAGGAGAAACGGCAGCCATCCCATGCGGGACACCGCCGCGCAGTAGTTGGCCGCCGCGAACGGCACCCCGGGGAACAGCCGCGCCGCCAGCATCGACCGGAAGCCGTGCCGGCTCAACTGCCCGTCGGCCGCCTTCAGCCAGCGCCCGCGGAGCAGCGGGCGCAGCGCGTCCTGCCCCAGCATCCTGCCGAGGCCGAAGGCGATCCCGGAGCCGAGGACCGTGCCCGCGATCGCCGCGACGAGGCCCGCCTGTGACCCGAACAGGGCGCCTGCCGCCAGATTGAGCAACGGACGCGGCACGAACGCGGTGGTGCACAGGCCGTACGCGACGGCGAAGACCATGACAGCGGCGGCGCCGCCGAGCTGCGCGGGCCAGCCGTCGGACAGGATCCGCTGTGGCTCGAAGAGCAGGACGCACGTTCCGGCGGCCGCGAGGAGCGCCACGAGGAGCGACAGCCGCGACCACGGTGAGAACAGCACCCTGGTGCAGCGCTCGGCGAAGCCTTGCGGACGGACGGCGGCTGAGTCGAACATCCGGGGAGACTAACCGACAAATGTGTGTGATCGCCGTATGGGACGTCTCACGGGCGTCACAGTTCTAGGGTGCGTCCATGAGCGCCACCGTCCCGCACAGCGACTTGGCCGACACCGTCATGGCACGGCTCACCGCCGCCTACACGACGCCGGTTGATCCCGAGTGGGCAGCGCGGGCACAGGCGTACATGAGGAATGTCGCGCCCTTCCTGGGCCTGCCCACGCCGTTGCGCCGCCAACTGTCCCGCACGGTGCTCGCCGGGCTCCCGCGCCCCGACGAGACCGACTGCGCCGCGATCGCGTTGCGCTGCTGGGAACTTCCGGAGCGCGAGTACGCGTACTTCGCCGTGGACTATCTGCGCCGCCACGTGACACGCCTGCCGTCGGACTTCCTGCCCGTCGTGCGCCACCTCGTGACGACGGTCCCCTGGTGGGACACGGTCGACGCGCTCGCCGCGCATGTCGTGGGCGGTCTGGTCGCCGCCGACCCGGGGCTCAGGACCGAGATGGACGCCTGGATCGAGGACGAGGACCTGTGGGTGGCCCGCACCGCCCTCCTCCACCAGCTCCGTCACAAGGAGGCCACCGACACCGAACGCCTCTTCGGTTACTGCGTACGCCAGTCGGGGCACCCCGACTTCTTCATCCGCAAGGCCATCGGCTGGTGCCTGCGGGAGTACGCCAAGACCGATCCGGACGCCGTACGCGCCTTCGTCGAGCGGGAGCGCGGGCGCCTCGCGCCGCTCTCGGTGCGCGAGGCCCTGAAGAACCTCTGAGCGCACCGGACTTCACGGGCCACTCCCGCCGCGACCCCGGCGAAAACCATTCGACGAAGCCCTGCCCGTCGGCAATGATCTGCGACATGTTCCGGTACGCCTTTCACGCAGACACGTCCGCAGTCGCGGACGTCGCGAAGGCTGCCGTTCTCCTCTGCGCGGCATTCCCCGTCGACGGCGCCCGACGCTGACCCTCCCCGGACACTCCGGCGGACCCCCTAGGGGGAGGGTCGGTCAGGCCCCGGGGTCCCCGTCCCGAGCGCGCACGCGATGACGTGCGCCCAGGACTTCAGCTTTCGAGTTCCGGAGAAGGAACCGCCATGTCCAAGACGGCTTACGTCCGCACGAAACCGCACCTCAACATCGGCACGATGGGCCACGTCGACCACGGCAAGACCACCCTGACCGCCGCCATCACCAAGGTCCTCAGCGAGCGCGGCACCGGCACGTACGTGCCCTTCGACCGCATCGACCGCGCCCCCGAGGAGGCGCAGCGCGGCATCACCATCAACATCGCGCACGTCGAGTACGAGACCGACACCCGGCACTACGCGCACGTGGACATGCCGGGCCACGCCGACTACATCAAGAACATGGTCACCGGCGCCGCGCAGCTCGACGGGGCCATCCTCGTCGTCTCCGCGCTCGACGGGATCATGCCGCAGACCGCCGAACACGTCCTGCTCGCCCGCCAGGTCGGCGTCGACCACCTCGTCGTCGCCCTCAACAAGGCGGACGCCGGTGACGAGGAGCTCACGGACCTCGTCGAGCTGGAGGTGCGCGACCTGCTCTCCGCGCACGGGTACGGGGGCGACTCCGTCCCCGTCGTACGGGTCTCGGGGCTGAAGGCGCTGGAGGGCGACGCGCGGTGGGTGGCGGCCATCGAGGCACTGCTCGACGCGGTGGACACCTATGTGCCCATGCCCGAGCGGTACGTCGACGCGCCCTTTCTGCTCTCGGTGGAGAACGTCCTCACCATCACCGGGCGCGGAACCGTCGTCACCGGAGCCGTGGAGCGCGGCACCGTGCGGATCGGTGACCGGGTGGAGGTGCTCGGCGCGGAGACGGAGACCGTCGTCACCGGCCTCGAGACCTTCGGCAAGCCCATGGAGTCCGCGCAGGCGGGCGACAACGTGGCGCTGCTCCTGCGCGGTGTGCCACGCGACGCCGTACGACGCGGGCATGTCGTCGCGGAGCCGGGCAGCGTCAGTCCGAGGCGCCGCTTCACCGCGCAGGTGTACGTCCTTTCGACCAAGGAGGGCGGCCGGTCGACGCCGATCACGACCGGCTACCGGCCGCAGTTCTACGTCCGCACCGCGGACGTGGTCGGCGACGTGGACCTCGGCGAAGCCGCCGTCGCCCGGCCCGGCGACACCGTCACCATGACGGTCGAGCTCGGCCGCGACATGCCCCTGGAGACGGGCCTCGGCTTCGCGATCCGCGAGGGCGGCCGCACCGTCGGCGCGGGCACGGTGACCGAGGTCGGCTGACGGCCGCGACGCCCGCCCGGCTCGGGGGATCCACCCCCGGGCCGGACGGGCACAATGGAGCGGTGACCGAGGACGAACACGCGGACGAGGCGATAGCCGTCA
The DNA here is from genome assembly GCF_053610705.1 of Streptomyces sp. NPDC054872. Taxonomy (NCBI): domain Bacteria; kingdom Bacillati; phylum Actinomycetota; class Actinomycetes; order Kitasatosporales; family Streptomycetaceae; genus Streptomyces; species Streptomyces sp. NPDC054872. Next base: position 51,940 of record NZ_JBSGYY010000027.1, read on the forward strand.
TCAAGGACGTGGATCACGGAACCGCCAAGCTGATGCCGGACGTGGACCGGCCCCGCGCCTGGCTGCTCACGGTCGACGGGGCGCCTCAGTCGTACGTCGATCTGGACGCGCCCACGCATCTGGAGTTCGAGTACGCGCAGCGGCTCGCGCACGTCCTGGACACCGCCGACGACCACGACCGCCCCCTGGACGTGATCCACCTCGGCGGCGGCGCGCTCACCCTGCCCCGCTATGTCGCCGCGACCCGGCCCGGTTCACGGCAGGACGTGGTGGAGGCGGACCGGGGGCTGCTCGAACTGGTCACCGAGCGGCTGCCGTTGCCCGAGGGCTCCGGGATCACCGTGCACGGCGCGGACGCCCGGCAGTGGCTCGGGACGGCGGCTCCCGACAGCGCCGATGTACTGGTCGCCGATGTGTTCGGCGGCTCGCGGGTGCCCGCCCATCTGACGTCGGTGGCCTACGCGCGCGCCGCGGAGCGGGTCCTGCGGGCGGGCGGCGTCTACGCGGCGAACCTCGCCGACGGGTCACCGTTCGGCTTCCTGCGCTCCCAGCTCGCCACCTTCGCCGAGGTGTTCGGGCAGGTCGCGCTGATCGCCGAGCCGACCGTGCTGCGCGGCCGGCGCTTCGGCAACGCGGTGCTCGTCGCCTCGCACGAAGAGATCGACGTCGAGGCGCTGGCCCGCCGGGCGGCGGCCGACGTCTTCCCCGCGCGCGTCGAGCACGGGGTGGCGCTGCGCCTGTTCATCGGTGTCGCGAAGCCCGTGCGGGACGAGGACGCGGTCGCGTCACCCGAGCCGCCCGGCGGGGCCTTCAGCATCGGCTGACGTTCCGAGCGGAGGCCCGGGCGGGGGCTCGACCGGGAGGGCGGCCGCCTTGGCGACCTCCTTCGACGCCGTGCGCCGCGTCAGATTGCGTACGTCCGGGACGAAGAGCACCAGCGCCGTCACCACGACCACCAGCACCGCGCAGCCCCACAGCGAGGCCGAACGCCCGAAGGCGAGCTCCGCGGGTCCCGCGAGGGCCGTGGCGAGCGGGACCATCGCGATCGAGCCGAACCAGTCGTACGCGGCGACCCGCGACAGCTTCTCCTCGGGGATCTCCTGGTGCATCGCCGTCATCCAGGACACGCCGAACACCTCGATCGCGACGCCGCTGACGAACATCACCGCCGCGAGCCCCCACACCGGCAGCGGCACCGCGAGCGCCGCCGACGGCAACGCGAGCGGGAAGACGCAGAGGGTGCCCGCGAGCAGCAGTCGCCGCGGCTTCCACCGCATCATCAGGAACGCGCCGCCGACCGTGCCCGCGCCGAACGCGCCGAGCGCGAGACCCCAGGGCCCCGCGCCGCCCAGTTCGTCCCGGGCGACCAGTGGTCCGAAGACCGCCTCGGCCGCGCCGACCACCGCCACCACCACGGAGAACTGCGCGACGATCGCCCACAGCCACGGCCGGCCGATGAACTCCTGCCAGCCCTCCCGCAGATCGGAGAGCAGCCCGCCGCCGGGCGCGCGCACCGGGATGTGACTGACGTCGAGGAGCGAGCGCAGGGCCGCGGCCACCGCGAACGCCGCCGCGTCCACCGCGAGCACCCAGCCGGGCCCGATCGCGGCGACCATCAGACCGCCGAGCGCCGCGCCGCCGAGGCCCGCGCCCTGCATCGCCATGCGGTACAGCGCGAAGGCGCGGCTGGCCTGTTCGCCGCTGACGGTCGACATCAGCATGCCTTCGGCTGCCGGGCCGAAGAAGGCCTGGCCGGTGCCGCCGAGCGCGGTCAGCAGCATCATCGACCAGAGCGGCGGTGTGCCCGAGATGACGAGCACCGCGAAGACCGCCTGCGAGACGCAGTTGAGCGCGTTGGCCGCGACCATCACGTGGTGGCGCGGCAGCCGGTCGGCGACGGCGCCGCCGATGAGCAGGAACAACACGAGCGGCAGCGTGCGGGCCGCCGCCACAAGTCCCACGTCCCCGCCGTCACCGCCGGAGTCGAGCACGGCGAACGCCGCCGCGATCAGGGCGCCGTGGCTGCCCAGATTGGTCACGATCGCGGCGGCGGTCAGCAGGCTGTAGTTGCGGCCTGCCCAGGCGGGGCGGCGCGCGGCGGCGGGTTTGGTCACCAGGGGACTATCCCCGCAGGGAGACCGACTTGCCAAACCGTTTCCGCTCGGGGTCAGGACCCCGCGGTCGGCTCAGCGGCTCAGGATCCCTCGGGGTCGCCGTGCAGCCGTACCGTGCTCAGGATCTTCTTCACCGTGGCGTCGGGAATCTCGTCCTTCACACCCTTGGCGCCGTACAGCGACCAGGCGACGTACTCACCGTCGCCGTTCTTGAAGGAGAACGTCGTGGCCTTGCCGTCCGAGTCGCACTTGTCCTTCTTGACGACACCCGACGTCGTGGAGGTGGCGACACTGCCCTTGATGCCGGACGTGGTGGTGTACGACTCCACCTTGCCGACCTTGATCCTCTTCTTGTCGGCCTTCTTCTGGCCCGTGTAGCCGCCGAAGACCCACCACGCGGAGTCGTTGCGCGCGACGTCCTTGGTGTTCTTGGCACCGTTCTGGCCCTTGGTGCCGACAGCGCCCAGAGCGACGTCGTCCTTGGTGCCGTCCTTGTCGTCGTCGGAGGAGCACCACTTGGGCTTGTAGTGGGCGGGCGCGGACATGCCGATGAGCGCGCTGCCGTCGCCCTTCTCCTGGTCCTCGAAGCCGATGAAGGTGCCGGGGGTGTCGACCTGCCAGTCCGCGGGCACGTCGAAGGCCGTGCCCCACTTCGGGTTCACGACGACCTGCCAGCCCTTGATCGTGGGCTTCGGGCCGTTGTCCGTGCCCCGCTCGGAGCCGCCCTCCGTGTCGCTGGGGCTCGGCTTCGGTGCGGCCGACTTCGCCGGCGACTTCTTGTCCGGCTTGCCGTCCGCCTCGTCGTCCTTGTCGCCGCCAAGAACCAGGAAGCCCGTGACACCGGCGGCGACCAGGACGGCGAGCGCCGCGACGATCGCGGTGATCTTCGTCTTGTTTCCGTCCCCGCCCTGACCGCCGCCCGGCTGGTGCGGCATCGGCGGTGGCGTGGGCGCCGCCCACTGCGGCTGCTCCGGCTGCGAGTAGGCGCCCGCCTGCGGCTGCTGCTGGTATCCCGGCTGCTGATACGGATTCGGCTGCTGGTACCCCGGCTGCTGGTACGGATTGGGATTCTGGTCCTGCGGGTTCTGCTCGCCCCCGGGCGGCTGCTGTCCTGGCCACATGGGCAGTAACCATAGAGGGGCTTGTGGCCTGATGTCATCGCTGCCCCCGTGGCGGGGACGGCGCATCGGGCCATAAGCCCCTGCGGAGTACGAAACGCCTCAGGACTCCGTGGGGTCCCCGGACAGCCGGACCGTGTTCAGGATCTTCATCACCGTCGCCTCCGGGATCTCGTCCTTGACGCCCTTGGCGCCGTAGAGACTCCACGCCACGTACTCACCGTCGGAGTTCTTGAAGCCGAAGGTGATCGCCTTGCCGTCGGAGGCGCACTTGCCGTTCTGCGGTGTGTTCGTCGAGTGGGCGCGGGCGATGCTGCCCTTGATGCCGGTCTTCCTGGTGAACGGCTCCGCCTTCTTGGCGGTGGTGAGGCTCTTCTTGTCGGGCTGGGTGTAACCGCCGAACACCCACCACGGCACCTGGTTGACCGCGACCTCGTCGGTGCTCTTCGCGCCGTTCGCACCCTTGGTGCCGACGGCGCCCAGGGCGGTGTCGTCCTTCGTGCCGTCCTTGTCGTCGTCCGCGGAGCACCACTTGGACTTGTAGTACGCGGGCGCCGACATGGTGATGAGCGGCTTGGCCTCGGCGCCCTTCTCGGCGTCCTCGAAGCCGATGAGCGTGTCGGGGGTCTGCACCTCCCAGTCCGCCGGAACATCGAAGGCGGTGCCCCACTTGGGGTTCACCACGACCTGCCAGCCCTTGACCACCGGCTTGGGACCGTTGTCCGTGCCGCGCTCGGTGCCGCCGTCGTCCGTCGGACTCGGCTTCTGCGAGGCGGACTTGGCGGGAGACTTCTTGTCCGGCTTCCCGCTCGCCTCGTCGTCCTTGTCGCCGCCGAGCACCAGGAATCCGGTGACGCCCGCGGCCACCACGACCGCCGTCGCCGCGACGACGGCGATGAGCTTGGTCCTGTTGCCGTTGCCGCCGCCCCCGTCACCGCCGGGCTGCGGTGTCATGCCCATCGGCGCGGTCGGCGCGCTCCACTGGCCCTGCGGCCGGTCCGGCTGCCCCGGCCCTTGCTGCGGGTACGGGCTGGGCTGCTGATAACCCGGTTGCTGATACGGGTTCGGCTGCTGGTACCCCGGCTCCTTGTACGGATTGGGATTCTGGTCCTGCGGGTTCTGCTCGCCCCCGGGCGGCTGCTGTCCTGGCCACATGGCGCGAAACGATACGGGGTCAGGAGACCGGTACAGCGCTGCAACCCCTGGTCACAGGGCCTGTGGTGGGGCGGTTGCTCAGGATTCGGACCCGTTGTCGTATGCGCGCACCGTGCTGAGCATCTTCTTGACCACCGCGTCCGGGACTTCCTTGCTCACGCCCTTGGCGCCGAAGAACGACCACGAGACCAACTTGCCCTCGGAGTCCTTGAATCCGAACGTGGTGGCCTTGCCGTCCGAGGCGCACTTGTCGTCCTTGGCGACGCCGGAGACCGAGGACGTGGCCAGGCTGCCCCGGATGCCGGACTTGGTGGTGTAGGACTCCACCGCGCTGGTCCTGATGCTCTTCCGGTCGGGTTGGGAGTACTGGCCGTACACCCACGTCGCCGAGTTCTCCCTGGCGATCTCCTCGGTGCTCTTCGCGCCGCGGTTGCCCTTGCTGCCGGCCTGGGCGAGCGGAGTGTGGTCCTTGACCCCGTCCCGGTCGGGATCGCTCGTGCACCACTGCTTCTCGAGCACGGCGGGTGCCACCATCGCGATCAGAATGCTGTCCTCGTCGTCGGCCTCCCCGACGGCGTCCACCCAGTCGCGCGACTTGAGCTCCCACTCCGGTGGCGCGTCGAAGGCGATGCCGCGCTCGGCGTTCACGACCGTCTGCCAGCCCGCGATGGTCGGCTTCGGCCCGCGGCCGACACCGCGCTCGGTGCCCCCGGACCCGGCAGGGCTCGCGGACTCGGACGCGGAGGACCGTGCGGGGTCCGGCTTCGCGCCGTCGTCCTTGTCGCCGCCGAGGACGAGGAAACCGGCGACACCCGCGGCCACCACGACCGCCGCCGCGGCGACGACGGCGACGACCTTGGTCCTGTTGCCGCCCCCGCCGCCCCCTCCGCCCTGCGGCGTCTGCGGTGTGCCACCGGGAACGGTGGGCGCGTTCCACGGTGCCGGTTGCTGATATCCCGGCTGGTGGTACGGATTCGGCTGGTTCGGCCCGCCCCCGGGCTGCTGCTCTCCTGGCCACATGCGCAGCAACGATAGGTGACCGTGATCCAACCCCGGCAGGCTCCTGGCCAAAGAAGGCTACTGGTGGGTAACCTCCTGGTCATGAGCACTGACCAGATGTCGATAGGCGAGATGCTCGCCGCCACCGTGCCGATGGCCCGGACGCTGAACCTCGAGTTCCGTGAGACCACGCCCGAGAAGGCCGTGGTCGCCCTGCCCGACCAGGCCGAGTATCACAATCACGTCGGCGGGCCGCACGCCGGAGCCATGTTCACGCTGGGGGAGTCGGCGAGCGGCGCCATCGTGCTCGCCGCGTTCGGCGACCAGCTCTCGCGCGCCGTACCGCTCGCCGTCAGCGCCGACATCGCGTACAAGAAGCTCGCCATGGGGCCGGTGACCGCCACCGCGACCCTCGGCCGCCCGGCCGCCGAGGTCGTCGCCGAGCTGGACGCGGGGCAGCGCCCCGAGTTCCCGGTGGCGATCGCGATCCAGCGCGAGGACGGCGCGGTGACCGGCGAGATGACGGTCGTCTGGACGCTGCGCCCCAATAACTGAGTCGCGTAAGGGCGTTCGCTTCCGTACGTTCGTTGAACACAGCGGCGTCGCGTCGGTCGGGCCACGGGGGTCCCGACCGGCGCGACGCCGTTCGTACTGGCCCCATCAAGCCGTTTCGGCCGACCCTGCTCAACTCATTGACACGAGTCAGTAGTGGTCATAGTTTCCGGCCGCCAGGGTTCACGTCGTCAAGGGAGTCGCCGCATGAGACGCACGGGACGCACGAGACGCGCAGGGTGTACAGGGCGCGCGGGACGCAAGCGAACCACCCGGACCATCCTCACGGTCATCGCCGCCACCGCGGCCCTGCTCACCCCGCACACCGCGCAGGCCGCCCCGGAGGACGCATCCCGGGCAGGCGCCGGCACGCTCGTGCGCACGGACACAGGGTGGCTGCGCGGCGAATCCACCGCCGAGGGGCGGCAGTTCCTCGGTATCCCGTACGCCCGGCAGCCCGTCGGCGACCTCCGGTGGAAGGAGCCGCGTCCCGCCGAGTCCTGGCAGGGCGTGCGCGGGGCGACATCCTTCGGCAACCGCTGTGTACAGACGGCGAGTTGGGACCCCGGTTACGAGAACCCCAGCCACACGGAGGACTGCCTCGACCTCAACGTCTACGTGCCGAAGGGGACGTACGAGCAGCGCCCGGTCATGGTCTGGCTGCACGGCGGCGGGCTCACCGCGGGCGCGGGCGAGGACATCGTGCCCGACACCTTCGCCCGGCGTACCGGCACGGTGGTGGTGACCGTCAACTACCGCCTGGGCGCCATGGGTTTCCTCGCGGGCAAGGGGCTCGACTCGGAGGCGTCCGACCGGGTCTCGGGCAACTACGGCCTGCTCGACCAGCAGGCCGCGCTGCGCTGGGTCCGCGCCAACATCGGCTCGTTCGGCGGTGACCGGCAGCGCGTCACCATCGCGGGCGAGTCCGCGGGCGGCCGCTCGGTCTGTACCCAGCTGGCGTCGCCCACCGCCAAGGGCCTCTTCCGTGCGGGCATCGTGCAGAGCGGGGCCTATGGGGACTGTGCCGCCCGTGAGCGCGACGAGGCACGCACGCAGGGCGCGGCGTTCGCGAAGAAGGCGGGCTGCCCCGATCCGGCGACCGCCGTCGCGTGTCTGCGCGAGAAGCCCGCCGAGGAGATCCTCGCGGCGCAGGCCGGGTTCGACTGGGGTCCGGTGGCCGGTGGCGACTTCCTGCCGGTTCAGCCGGAGGAGGCGTACGAGAAGGGGAGCGCCTCCCGCGTGCCGGTCCTGAACGGCGCGAACAGCGACGAGGGGCGCCTCTTCGCCTACGGCCAGTTCGACGCGCAGGGCAAGCCGCTGACCGCGGAGCAGTACCCGGGCGCGCTCACCCAGATGTACGGCCCCGAGCTGGGCGCCAAGGTCCTCAAGCGCTACCCCCTGTCCGGGCACGCCTCGCCGACGCACGCCTACGCGGCCGCCCAGGGAGACATGATGTTCGCCTGCCCGGCCCTGCGCATGGACAGGTCGCTCGCGGGCCGGGGCCCGGTCTACGCCTATGAGTTCGCCGACCGGACCTCGCCGCCCTTCGCCTCGATCCGGGAAGCGGGCAGGACGTTCGACTTCGGGGCGACCCACGTCAACGAAGTGCAGTACCTCTTCAAGCACTTCGGGCTCGCGTCGCCGCTCAACGCGGAGCAGAAGGTGCTGGCCCGGCAGATGGTCCAGTACTGGGGCTCCTTCATCCACGGCGGCCCGCCGCGCGCCGAGGGCCAGCCCGCCGCACCCGACCAGCGGACGCAGCCGGGCCGGGTGCTCTCGCTGCGCACCGCTTCCGCGGGCGGGAGCGAGCTGAGCGGCACGGTGGGCCGCGCGCATCGGTGTGACCTCTGGGACTCCGCCCCGGCCGACGCCGGGTGAGCGGGTAGGCTGCCCGGCGTGCGCGATCTTGGGGGGAGCGCGCACGCCGGGTACACGCACCATCAGCACAGGAGGAACCGGCGTTGCACGTCCAGGAATGGCTGGAGACCGTACCGGCCGTCAGTATCTACGCGCTGGTGGGCGTGGTCATCGGTCTGGAGAGCCTGGGCATTCCGCTGCCGGGTGAGATCGTCCTCGTCTCCGCCGCGCTGCTCTCCTCGCAGCACGGCGACCTGAACCCCGTCGTCCTCGGGATCTGCGCCACGGCGGGCGCCATCATCGGCGACTCCATCGGGTACGCGATCGGACGCAAGGGCGGTCGGCCACTCCTTGCCTGGCTCGAACGCAAGTTCCCCAAGCACTTCAGTGCCGCGAACGTCGGGAGCGCCGAGCAGTCGTTCCAGAAGTGGGGCATGTGGGCGGTCTTCTTCGGCCGCTTCGTCGCCCTGCTCCGGATCTTCGCGGGACCCCTCGCGGGCGTCCTGCGCATGCCGTACTGGAAGTTCCTGATCGCCAACGTCCTGGGCGGCATCGTCTGGGCGGGCGGCACCACCGCCGTCATCTACTACATCGGTGTCGTCGCCGAGGACTGGCTCAAGCGGTTCTCGTACTTCGGCCTGGCCATCGCCGTGCTGATCGGCGTCGGCTCCATGCTGCTCGTCAAGCGCCGCGCCAAGAAGTCGGCGGAGGCGCGCTCGGCGGCCGAGCCCGATGCCGGTGCGAAGACGGCGGCCGAGCCGGTTCCCGTTCCGGCCGCCGACTGACGTCACCCGGCGTGGGCGTCCCGGTGCGCCTTGGCCAGCTCGACGTACATCGTGCCGTTGAGGGTGACGCCCGCGCGCTCCTCGTCGGTGAGCGGGCGGCGCACCTTGGCGGGAACGCCCGCGACCAGTGAGCCGGGCGGCACGACCATCCCCTGCGGTACGAGCGCCTGGGCCGCCACCAGCGAACCGGCGCCGATCACCGCGCCGTTGAGGACCGTCGCACCCATGCCGATGAGGCAGTCGTCCTCGACGGTGCAGCCGTGCAGGACGGCGTTGTGGCCGACCGAGACCCGCTCGCCGATCGTCATCGGGAAGCCCAGGTCGACGTGGAGGCTGCAGTTGTCCTGGATGTTGCTGTCGGCGCCGACGACGATGGGCCCGCCGTCCGCGCGCAGCACCGCCCCGTACCAGGCGCTCGCCCCGGCGTGCAGCGTCACCTCGCCGATGATGACCGAGGTGGGCGCGGTGAAGGCGTCCTGGTCGATCTGCGGGTCCTTGCCGCCGAACCCGGTGATGAGTGCCTCGTGGCTCATCGGAACTCTCCATTCGTACGTGTCTCGCGCCTGGCGGAACCGTACGGGACGGGGTGGGGTCCGCCGCCCTGTGGAGTGAAGATCAGCCGCCCTGTGGGGTGAAGATCACAGGGGTGCGGGCTCACCGGGCCGCGCGCGGCTGAGTAACGTGAGCGCGTGCCGAAGAACAGGAACACGTTCTCATCCGCGGCCGCCGACTGGCGGCGCCGCGCGACCCAGCGCGCCGTCCACGCGGGCTGGGCCTGGGTGCGGCGGACGGGCGCCGTCACCGCGCAGCGGCCGGGACGGCTGCGGTTCGGGGCGATCGGCCACGGCACGAAGTTGTCCTTCCCGCAGGGGACCGTCTTCGGTGAGCCGTGGATCCGCATCGGTGACCACTGCATCATCGGCGAGCAGGTCACCCTCACCGCCGGGATGATGCCGGACCTGGACCTCGGCCCCGACCCGATCCTGCGCATCGGCAACGGCGTCGTGCTCGGCCGCGGCAGCCACGTCATCGCCGACACGACGGTCACGATCGGCGACGACTGCTACTTCGGGCCCACGGTGTACGTGACGTCCACGAACCACTCGTACGACGATCCGCACACGCCCATCGGCAAGCAGTGGCCGCGTATGGAGCCCGTCGAGATCGGGCCCGGCTGCTGGATCGGCACGAACGCGGTGATCCTGCCGGGCGCCAGGATCGGCCGCAATGTCGTGGTGGCCGCGGGGGCGGTCGTGCGGGGTGACGTCCCCGATCATGCGGTGGTGGCGGGGGCGCCGGCCCGTGTCGTGCGTACGTGGGACGCGGAGGCGGGGTGGCAGCCGCCGTTGCGGACGCCCGCGCCCGTTCCCATTCCTGACGGGGTCACGCCGGAACAGCTGCTCGCCCTGGGGGAGTTGGACGACCTCGACCTCGGTGAGCAGGTCTGACGGGCGGCGGTTCCGCTCAGCTCGCCAGGAGCACCGTGCCCACCAGCGCGAGGCCCGCGCCCGCCGCCTGTACCCCGCGCAGCCGTTCCTTGAGCACAAGCCGGGCGGCGAGGGCGGTGACCACCGGGTAGACGGAGGCGAGTACGGCGGCCACGGTGACCGGGCCGTTCTGGGCGGCCACCGAGTACGTGCCGTTGGCCGCGACGTCCGCGAGGCCGACGAAGGCCAGGGCCGGGACCGCCGCCAGGACGACGCGCGTTCCGCCGCCCTCGGGGAGCGCCCTGCCGCCCCGCTTGACCGAGACGAACAACGCCGCGCCGCCGGTGGCCACGTTCGTCACACGCTGCACGAACAGGGCGAGGAACAGGCCCGTGAGGTTGCTCGACGCCTCGGAGATGAGCGCCATCACCCCGCCGAACCCGAAGGCCGCGACCAGCGTGAGCAGGACCGCCTGCCGCTGTACGGGGGCGCCGCGCAGTTCGGGGCCGCCCGCGAGGACGATGCCGATCACGGCGACACCGATCCCGGCGAACTGCGCGACTCCCGGCCGCTCGCCGAGGAGGAGCCCGACGCCCACCGGTACGACGACGCCCAGCGAACCGAGCGGCGAGACGACGCCCATCGGGCCGAGCGCCAGGGCCTTGTAGAAGGCGAGCATCGCGGCGGGTCCGACGAGGCCCGCGCCGACCGCGAACCACAGTTGCGGTCCCCACTCCGTCCAGCCGCCCGTCGCGACCACGATCACCCCGAGGACGACCACGGCGATGGCCTGCGAGACGACGACCACCGTGAGCGCGGGGAGGCGGCGGGTCAGCAGGCCGCCGCCGAAGTCGGCCAGGCCCCAGAGGAGGCTGGTGGCCAGGGCGAACAGTGCGGTCATCGGAAATCCTCGCAGTACAGTGTGGTGAACCTTTAGGTGCACCACACCGTAGTTCAATATCCTGAACCCTGTCATCCAAAATATTGGACGGAATGTGTCGGACCTCGATCAGCTCACCCAGTCCCTCGCCCGCAACCTCAAGCGCTGGCGCTCGGAACGGGGCTTCACGCTCGACGCGCTCGCGGCCCGCGCGGGCGTCAGCCGCGGCATGATCATCCAGATCGAGCAGGCCAGGACCAACCCCAGCGTCGGCATCACGGTGAAGCTCGCCGATGCCCTGGGCGTCAGCATCACCACGCTCCTCGACTACGAACAGGGTTCGCACGTGCGGCTCGTGCCGCCGGAGCAGGCGGTGCGCATGTGGTCCACGGAGGCAGGCAGCAGCACGACGCTCCTGGTCGGCACCGAGGCGCGCGGACCCTTCGAGCTGTGGTCGTGGACGCTGATGCCCGGAGAGGGCAGCGACTCCGACGCGCACCCGCCGGGGACGATGGAGCTGCTGCACGTGGCCGCGGGCGAACTGACCCTCCTCGTGGACGGCGTGGAGCATCTCGTGCCCGCCGGGTCGGCCGCGTCCTTCGAGGCGAACGTGGCGCACGGCTATCACAACAAGGGCGCCGAGCCGGTCGAGATGACCATGTCCGTGTCGGTGCCTCCGGCGCACGCCTCGTCGTACTGAGCCGGGAGGTCGAGCCGCGGGGCGGCCTGTTAGCGTGCGGCCATGCGTGCACCCATGGGAGATTTCGACGACGTCCGGCCCGCGCACGAGGCCCTCGACCTCCTTGTCGCGCCCGTCGCGGACGCCGTGCGCGGATGGAGCGGGAGCGTCCCCGCCGAGCAGGTCATCCACGTCGACACCGACCCGCGGTGGGCCGACACCGCCACCTTCGTGGAGCACTACGGCCAGGACATCCTGGAGCAGTCCGCGAACTGTGTCGTCGTCGCGGGCAAGCGCGGCGGCGAGGCATCGCTCGCCGGTTGCCTGGTCCTCTCCACGACCCGCGTCGACGTGAACGGCGTCGTGCGCCGCCAACTCGGCGCCCGCAAGGCCTCGTTCGCGCCGATGGACACGGCCACCGGTGAGACCGGCATGGAGTACGGCGGCATCACGCCGATCGGCCTGCCCGCCGACTGGCCGCTGCTCGTGGACGCCGCCGTCGTCGACCTTCCGTACGTCCTGATCGGCAGCGGCAGCCGCCGGGGCAAGCTCATCGTGCCCGGCAAGGCGTTCGCCGAGCTGCCGGGCGCGGTGGTGCTCGAAGGGCTCGGCGTCGCCTGACACGCCCGGGCTCAAGTCGCCCGGCACGGGCCGGACTCACGCACCGCTCACCCGCAGACCCCTTCCGCACGCAGCCGGGAGATGTCGTCAGGGCCACGCCCCAGTTCCCCGAGGATCCGCTCGGTGTGCTCGCCCGCTGCCGGCACCGGGTCCATGCGCGGGGCCACACCCTTCAGGTTCGCGGGCGGCACCAGCGCCTGCACCGGGGACGAGCTGCCCGGAATGGCTACCTCCCGCCAGCGGTCGCGCTCGACGAGCGCGGGGTGCTCCAGGAACTCCGCGACCGAATTCACACCCGCGTTGGCGATGTTGGCACGGTCGAGGAGCTCCATCGCCTCGGCGCTGCCGAGCCGGGCGAACCGCGCGGAGATGATCGCGTCGAGTGCGTCGCGGTGCGCGACCCGGTCGGAGCCGGTGGCGAACCGCGGATCGTCGGTCAACTCGGGCTGCCCGATGACCTGTTCGCACAGGGCGGCCCACTCGCGCTCGTTCTGCACGGACAGCAGCACGTCCTTGCCGTCGGACGCGGTGAACGGGCCGTAGGGCGCCACCGTCGCGTGCCGGGCGCCGACACGCGGTGGCTGCGTGCCGCCGTAACGCGTGTAGTACGCGGGCTGGCCCATCCACTCGCCGAGCGCGTCGAAGAGGGAGACCTCCACCGCCGGTGCGCGCCCGGTGGTGGCCCGGGTGAAGAGCGAGGTGAGGATGCCGGTGTAGGCGTACATCCCGCCCGCGATGTCCGCGACCGAGATCCCCGCCCGCACCGCCTCGTCGGGCGTTCCGGTCAGCGAGAGCAACCCGGTCTGGCACTGCACGAGCAGGTCGTACGCCTTCCTCTCCGCCCAGGAGCCGCTGGTGCCGTACCCGCTGACGGTGCAGGGGATCAACGAGGGGTAGCGGGCCTGGAGTTCGTCCGCGCCGAGGCCGAGTCGGTCCGCGGCACCCGGTGCGAGGTTCTGCACGAACACATCGGCTCCCGCGAGGAGTTCGTGCAGGATCGCCCTGCCCTCCTCGGACTTGAGGTCCAGGGTGAGGGACTCCTTGGAGCGGTTGAGCCAGACGAAGTAGCTGGCCTGGCCGTGCACCGTGGTGTCGTAACGCCGGGCGAAGTCACCGCCCCCGGGACGCTCGACCTTGATCACGCGGGCGCCGAGGTCGGCGAGCTGGCGGGTGGCGAAGGGAGCGGCGACGGCCTGCTCCAGGCTGACCACGGTGATGCCCTCCAGGGGGAGGTGACCTGCCGGTTCGTGGTGCGTCGTCGCCATGACTGCCTTTCGTTCGCGGGTGCTGCCTGAGTCTGTACGGTCACACAGGACGCCGCTTCAGTCGCCCTCGCCCACGACCGACGTGGACACGAGCCGCCCGTCGTCGAAGCGGAGGCGGTAGCCGTCGCCCGACATGAACCCGACAAGAGAGCGGGTGCTCTAGCGCGCGCAGTCCTGGCCACGTGGTGTCCTGGCGCGGCGCCGGGCGGTCCGTCCATGGTGAAGCCCGGCAGCCGGGATTCCACTTCGAAGGTGCGGGGCAGGTGTTTGCGGCCGCCGTTCACCTGATGCTCACGCGTGTCCTGACCGTCGGCCTCGCGGCCAACGTGCGCAGTTCAGCCGGGGCCATCACCGTGCTGTTCGTGGCGCTGTTCGTGCCGCTGCTCGTCGCGCCGACGAACGTCCCCTCGATTCGCCTCGATTCCCCTCGATTCCTCTCGCTGCCCACGACTTCTCGCGAACCCGGCGGACCTCGCCGCACCACCCTCCCCGAACGGAGCCCGGATCTGTCATGCCCTCGACATCCGCGACATCTTTGACGCCCTCCGCTCCCGCCGTCACCCGTGCGTACGTCACCTCCGTAGCCGACTCCGAAGAGCAGATCCGGGCCGCGCAGCGGCTGCGGTACCGCGTCTTCGGCGAGGAGATGGGTGTCACGCTCCACACATCCCTGCCCGGCCACGACGTGGACCCCTTCGACGACCTCGCGGACCACTTGATCGTCACCGACACCACCACCGGCGAGGTCGTCGGGACCTACCGTCTGATGCCGCCCGGCCGGGCCGAGAGGTCCTACTCCGACAGCGAGTTCGACCTGCGTGCGCTGGAAGGGCTGCGGTCCTCCACGATCGAGGCCGGCCGCTCCTGCGTGCACCCGGACCACCGCTCCGGCGCGGTGATCAACCTGATGTGGTCGGCCCTCGCCCGCTACGTCCTGCTCTCCGGCCACCGCTACCTGGCGGGCTGCGCCTCGGTACCGCTGTCCGACGGCGGCAGGGCGGCGTCGAGCGCCTGGCTGCTCGGCACGTCCAGGCACGCGTCACCGCCCGAGCTGCGGGTGCAGCCCCGTCGCCCCTGGGTGCCCACCGCGCCGCCGGTGGAGCGGCCCGCCTACACCGACCTGCCGCCACTGCTCAGGGGCTACCTTCGCCTGGGAGCGTGGATGTGCGGGGCGCCCACGCACGACCCCGAGTTCGACGTCGCCGACTTCTTCGTCCTCCTGGACATGGACCGGCTCGGAGACCGCTACCGCCGCTACTTCCTGGGGGAGACGCAATGAGCCCCGTGGGAACCCCGGCGCCGCTGTGCACCCCGGCCTGCGTCACCCGCTCGGCACCGGAGGTCCCGGCGGCCGAGCTGGCCCGCCGGTACGCCGCGTTGGCGTACGAGATCGGCGTCGGCGTGACGCAGGGCGCGCGCCTCGCCGAGCCTTGGGCGCTGCGGGCGCGGGCCCGGGGGATCCTGGACGCCCTGGGTATACGCCTCGAGGCGGGGCCGGAGCGGCTGACGGTGACCGGTTCGCGGCCCGGCACCCTCGTCGTCGCCAACCACATCTCCTGGCTCGACGTGGTCAGCCTGCTCGCCGTGGAGCCGGTGACGGTCCTGGCCAAGCGGGAGGTGGGCCGGTGGCCGGTGATCGGCTCGCTCGCCCGGCGGGCCGGGACCCAGTTCATCGACCGCGACGGGCTACGCCAATTGCCCTACGCCGTGGCCGAGTTGGCGTCGACCCTGCGCTCGGGCCGCTCCGTCCTCGTCTTCCCGCAGGCCACCACCTGGTGTTCCGTGGCCGGTGGCCGCTTCCGCCGGGCCACGTTCCAGGCGGCGGCCGACGCGGGCGCCCCCGTACGACCGGTGACCATCCGCTACTACCGGCACGGCACGCGCAGCACCACGGCGGCCTTCCTCGGCGACGAGTCCTTCGGTGCCTCGCTGCACCGTGTGGCCCGTGCCCGCGGCCTGACCGTACGGGTCACCGCCCACGCACCGCTGCGCGGGTCCGACCGCAGGGAGCTGGCCGCCGAGGCCCAAGCGGTCATCGGCGCCCACGAGATGCCCGCCCATGTGTGAACCGCTCACCAGGCCGAACGCCACTCCCGGGAAGTAGGCGGTACGTCACGGGAACTCGGGCGCCCGCGCGGCCGACTCCTGAACAGGTGCGGGCGCGACGGTTCCGCGCCGGCGCGTCACGAGTGTCAGGAGAGCGGCGATGAGCGACCGCCCCCAGTTGCCCCTTCTCTGCGGGTTCCTCGCGCTGCTCGCGGTGATCTTCGCGGTCTCGTACGCCGTGGGGTCGGCCGTCGGACCGGGCGCACCCGGCACACAGCGGACCGAGACCGAGACGGGGACCGGGACGGACAAGGAGCCCGGCGGTGGCGGTGGCGGCGGGACGCATGAGGGGGACACGGGCGACATGCACTCCGGCGACGACATGGGCGACATGCATTCCGGCGACCCCGGCCGATGAGCGGGTGCGCCAACACCCCCTCAAGGGTCGGGAAGAGGCGGCGTCGGGTTCCCGCGAGTTGATGTGCCGTGGCTCACACGCGCGGGGCGGGTGAGCGCGGCGAGGTCATTTCGCGTACCCGTCCGTGAAAGGACGGGCGCGAATGCAAGGATGGCCCCGCCATGACTGCTGGATGGTGTTCTCGCGCGGTACGGGCTGCGGTGTTCGCGGCCGCCTGTGTGCTGCTCGCTGCCCTGGGGCACGTCATGATGTCGGGGGCCCCGCTGCCCTGGTGGACGCTGGGAGCCGGAGCCGTCGGAGTCGGCGGCACGGCGTGGCTGCTGGCCGGGCGCGAACGGGGGCTGCCCCTGGTCGTCTCCGTGGCGGTGGCCGCTCAGGCCGCGCTGCACTCGGGGTTCTCCCTGGCCCAGGCCGCCGCGCAGCCATCGGCCGGAGTGCCGCTCGTACGGCGCTGGGTGCAGCACATGCTCTGCACCGCACCGATGGGCGCCGATTCCATGGCGTCCGGGGGGTCCATGGGCTCCATGGGGAGGGCGGGAAGGGCACAGGGCTCGGCCATGTCCGCGCCGATGCCCGACTCGGCGATGACACCCATGCCTGCCATGCCCGCCATGCCCGCGTCGTCCACGAGCTCCGCCATGGAGCACATGGATCACATGGGCGGCGCCCACGACATGAGCGGCATGTCTCCGACCGGCATGCTCACCGCCCACCTTCTCGCCGCGCTCCTCTGCGGCCTCTGGCTCGCGCACGGCGAACGTGCGGCCTTCCGTTTCGCGCGTGCCTTCGCCGGGTGGCTCGTTGCCCCGCTGCGGGTGCCTCTCGCGCTGCCCACGCCCGCACACCGGCCCCGCATCCGGCCGCATCGCCACCGTTCGGCGGGCCGGCCGCGGCAGCTGCTTCTCGTCCACGCCATCACTTCTCGGGGTCCGCCCGCGGGAACCGCTGTCGCCTGACAGCTGGTTCCCCGACGCCGTTCCCGCGCGCCCTCTCGCGCGGCCGGGCGGCTCGGGCATCGGTCGTACGCACTCTCGCGCGGCCGTACCCCCCCTCACCGGACCCGTCGGACGCACGCACGTACGGCGTATCCGGGTCCCGGATTCCCGAGAAGGACACCAGGTGATCATTCCTGCCCTGCCCAGCTCACCCGACGAGTCGATAACGGCCTGGGCGCTCGCCGCCCGCGCCGGAGACCCCGAAGCGGTCGAGCACTTCGTACGCGCCCTCCACCGGGACGTCCGCCGGTACGTGACGTACCTCGGCGGCGACCCGCAGGCCGCCGACGACCTGACGCAGGACACGTTCCTGCGAGCCCTCGGCAGCCTGCACCGGTTCGAAGGGCGCTCGTCCGCCCGTACGTGGCTGCTCTCCATCGCCCGGCGCGCGGTGATCGACAGCCTGCGGCACGCCGCGGCCAGGCCCCGTCTCTGCGACACGGACGACTGGCAGTCCGCCGCGGAGCGGGCCCAGCCGAGGGGTCTGCCGGGCTTCGACGACGGCGTGGTCCTCGCCGACCTGCTCGCGACGCTGCCCGACGAACGGCGTGAGGCCTTCGTCCTCACCCAACTCCTCGGGCTGCCCTACGCGGAGGCCGCGCTGCTCACCGGCTGTCCGGTGGGCACGGTCCGCTCGCGCGTGGCGCGGGCCCGCATCGCGCTGATGGAGCGCCTGCGGGAAGCCGAACGCCCCACCCTGGTGGGCGCCGCTGCCTGACGTGCCGCGGTCGCCGGGCCGCTTCTAGGCGCGGCTTCCCCCAAGGCCCTGAGCTGTGCCGGAGTCAGGCGGTCCGGCCCGGCGCAGCTCAGGGCCCCGGTCACGCGGTCCGGGGGCCAGCCCAGTGCGGTGGCCAGTTGGGCGACCGAAAGCGATGCGCCCGTGTGCCGCTGCGCGGCCAGCACGGTCAGGGCGTCCTCGACGGCTCCGGAACCACCGCTCATGTCGTCGCTGAGGGTCGCGAAGAACTGGCTCATCCGGGCGAGTCTGGCCCCGGCGGGTGTCGCCGCGTCGAGGACGTCCGCTCCCCGCTGCGCGGTCTGCGCCCACATCGCGTGCTTCTGGGCGCTCGTCGTCCAGGCCCGGAGCCAGACGTCGTCGTCGATGACGTACCGCCGGCGACGGTGGCCGGGCTCCCGTTCGCGTCGGATCACCTCCAGACCCTCCAGGTAGCGGACGGCCAGGGACACCGAGGCGGCGCTGACCCGGAGCCGCTGGACCAGGTCCGCGGCGGTGAGACTGCCCGAGTCGTCGGTGATGAGCCGGGCGAGGACCCGGGCGGCCATGCGGGGCACCCCGGTCCTGACCATCAGCGCCGCGAGTTCTTCGGCGAAGTCACGTACGGCGTCGGCGTCGCGGCCGTACACGTCGGGGGGCGTGGCCGGATCGCGGTGCGGGATCCGCTTGCGCCGCCGGGCGCGCCGCTCGGTGGCCAGGTGGGCGTGGTCGACGCGGTAACCCCCCGGCCCGCCGTTGCGGGCCACCTCGCGGCTGATGGTCGAGGTGGGCCTCGCCCTGCCGGACTGGCTGCAATGGGGGGCCCAGGCGTTCCCCGTCCACTGGCTCGGCCTCGGCATGCGCTCGGCCCTGCTGCCGGACAGCGCGGCGGCCGTCGAGATCGCCGAATCCTGGCGGCAC
The DNA here is from genome assembly GCF_053610705.1 of Streptomyces sp. NPDC054872. Classification (NCBI taxonomy): domain Bacteria; kingdom Bacillati; phylum Actinomycetota; class Actinomycetes; order Kitasatosporales; family Streptomycetaceae; genus Streptomyces; species Streptomyces sp. NPDC054872. Next base: position 70,487 of record NZ_JBSGYY010000027.1, read on the forward strand.
TGGGAGACGGCCGCGGCCCTTGGTGCCTGGGCCGTTCTCGGCCTGCTGGTGGCCCCGGTCGTGCTGCGCCGGATGGCCCGCAGAGATCGGGTTCCACCGTGGCAAGACGCAGGGAGCGGGCACTGCGACGCGTGGGCTGAAGAACCCGCGCCCCCGCGTCCCGTCAGGGGCGCGGGGGCGCGCGACCGGTTCCCGCCGGGCCCGCGGGGCGATCCCCGCACGCCCGGCGGAGCGTCACAGCATCGGCAGTTCAATCGCCGGGCAACGGTCCATCACCATCTCCAGGCCCGCGGCCCGAGTCCGCTCGTACGCCGCCTCGTCGATCACGCCCAGCTGGAACCAGACCGCCTGCGCGCCGATCGCGACGGCTTCCTCGGCGGCTTGGCCCGCGAGGGCGCTGTTGAGGAAGACGTCGACGACGTCGATCTTGAAGGGCACCGCGGAGAGGGACGGATAGCCCTTCTCGCCGTGCACCGTCTCGGCCTTCGGGTGGATCGGGACGACCCGCTTCCCGTACCGCTGCAGGACGCCGGCGACCCCGTACGCCGCTCGCTCCTCGTTCGTGGACAGGCCCACGACCGCCCAGGTGTCCCCGAGTTCGGTCAGGATCTTGCGTACTGTTGCCGGATCGCCGTACACGTCCCGCTCCTTCTGCCGCCGATGGTCGGATGACCGCGCCACGCGCCCGTGCCGGACGCGCACGTCCGACGTGTACGTCAGGCGCGTACGTCAGACATTCACGCCGAAGTCCGACGCGATGCCGCGCAGCCCACTGGCATAACCCTGGCCGACCGCGCGGAATTTCCACTCCGCGCCATGGCGGTAGAGCTCGCCGAAGACCATGGCGGTCTCGGTCGACGCGTCCTCGGAGAGGTCGTAGCGGGCGATCTCCACGTTGTCGGCCTGGTTGACGACGCGGATGAAGGCGTTGCGGACCTGGCCGAAACTCTGGCCGCGGTTCTCGGCGTCGTGGATCGACACCGGGAAGACGATTTTCGTGATCTCGGCGGGCACCTGAGCGAGGTTCACCTTCACCGCCTCGTCGTCGCCCTCGCCCTCGCCCGTGAGGTTGTCGCCGGTGTGCTCGACCGAACCGTCGGGGCTCTTGAGCTGGTTGTAGAAGATGAAGTGCTGGTCGGAGACGACCTTCCCCGAGTCGTCGCAGAGCAGTGCGCTGGCGTCCAGGTCGTAGTCCGTGCCGGTGGTCGTGCGGACGTCCCAGCCCAGGCCGACCAGGACGGCGGTGAGGCCGGGGGCCTCCTTGCTGAGCGAGACATTGCCGCCCTTGGCCAGGGAAACTCCCACGATGTCCTCCTGATGTCCTGAGGTGAAATGCGTACCGACCGTGGTCAGGGCCGGGAACTAAAAACTACAACACTGTAGAAGCAACCGGGAATGCGTGCCCCCTCGTGCCGCGTCCCGTTACGATGTGGCGCTCCTTGAGGGGCCGTCAAGAGAGCCGGTCCTGCCGAAGGCGGGAAGGACGGACGATGACACGGACCGCACAGGAACTGCTGGACGACGTGGTGGCGCGGCTCGCGCCCGATCCGGCGGCCAACCCGCTGGTCCCACGCCTCGCGGACGGCACCGCGAACCGGTCCGCGATCACCGCTCTCGCCCTGGAGCAGCGCTCCGTGATCCCCGCCGACCGCCGCTCCTTCCTGCACCTGGCCGCACGCTCGGCCGAGGCGGGCGAAGCCGAGTGCGAGGCGTTCTTCCGCACCCTCGCCGCGGGCGAGACGCTCGCCTTCGACCGGCTCGGCAGCCTGGTCGCGGCCTGCGGTGTGGACGCATCCGACGCCGCGGCCCACGAGCCGGAGGCCGGCTGTCAGGCCTACCCGGCGTACGTGGCCTGGCTCGCCCTGAACGGCGAGCCCGTCGACGTCGTCCTCGCCCTGACCGCCAACTTCGCGTCCTGGGGAGCTTATTGCGCGACGCTCGCCGAGGCCCTGCCGGTGCAGTACGGCTTCAGCGAGGAGGCCTGTGGTTTCTTCGCCTTCTTCGCCGAGCCCGCACCCGACCTGGAGCGGCAGGCGCTCGCCGCGGTGCGCGCGGGCATGGGCCACGGTCTCGACGCGACCGGATCCGCCCTGCGCCACGGGAAGTTGCTCCAGCGCTACGAGGCGATGTTCTGGGAGACCCTCGCCGACCCGGAGCGCGCCCTCTGACTCCCCGGGACCGCCGCTCCGGCCGCCACGGGCCAGGGCCGTCGTGACGGGGCGCTATCCGCGGGCGTACCAACGGCTGACGACAACGGACGCGGGGAGCGTGTGATGGCGGAGAGCGTGTGATGGAGGAGCGGAACAGCATGGCGGACGAGACGGCGACGTGGGTCTTCCTGGGGGCGGTCCGCACCGGAAGTGATGTCCACGCGGACACCACGGCACTCGCCGTACGTGACGGACGCGTCGTCGCCCTCGGGGACGAGGCGCGCGGCATGACCGAAGTGGCCCACGAGGTGGTCGAGTTGGGGGACGGGCTGCTCCTGCCCGCCTTCGGGGACGGTCACGCCCACCCTCTCTTCGGCGGCCTGGAGAGCTTCGGCCCGCGGATCAAGGACCTCACCTCGGTCGCCGCGATCGTCGCGGAGGTCGGGCGGTGGGCCGACGCGCATCCGGAGGCGGAGTGGGTCGTCGGCGCGTCCTACGACCCCGCGCTGGCGCCCGACGGAGAGTTCGACGCCCGGTGGCTCGACGCGGCGGTGAGTGAACGGCCCGTCGTGCTGCGGGCCCACGACTACCACACGGTGTGGTGCAACTCCGAGGCGCTGCGCAGGGCCGGGGTACGGGACTCGACGCCGGACCCGCGCCTCGGCTGGATCGTTCGGCGCCCCGACGGTTCGCCGATGGGCACCCTGCGCGAGTGGCACGCCTGCGACCTGGTGCTCGATCAGGTGCCCACGCGCGAGGAGGCCGAACTGGTCGAAGCGGTGCGCCGGGCGGGTCAGGCGTACGCGCGAGCGGGCATCACCTGGGTGCAGGACGCCTGGGTGGAGCCGGAGATGGTGGAGGCCTACCTCGCGGCGGCCCGGCACGACGCCCTGAGCGTCCGCGTGGACCTGGCCCAGCGCGCCGACCCCGACCGCTGGCGCGAGCAGCGCAAGCAGTTCGACGCGGCGCGTGCGCGGGTGAACGCCGAAGGCGGCCCGATGCTGTCGGCGCGCACGGTGAAGTACTTCAGCGACGGCGTGATCGAGGGCGGTACGGCTGCCCTGCTCGACCCCTATCTCGACGCGCCGCACAGCTGCGGCATGCCCGTGTGGGAACCGGGCGCGCTCACCGAAGCGGTGTGCGCGTTCGACGCCGACGGCTTCCGGACGCACATCCACGCCATCGGTGACGCGGGCGTACGGGCCGCACTCGACGCCGTGGAGGCCGCCACCCGAGCCAATCCGGCCTGGGACCGGCGCCCCGTGATCACCCACGTCCAGCTCGTCGACCCGGCCGACCTGCCGCGCTTCGCCGCGCTCGGCGTCATCGCCAACTTCGAGCCCCTGTGGGCGCAGCCCGACCCGCTCCAGACCGATCTCTCCATGCCACGGATCGGCGCCGAACGCTCCGACCGGCAGTACGCGATGGGGGAGTTGGCCCGCGACGGGGTGCGGCTCTCCTTCGGCAGCGACTGGCCCGTGAGTTCGTACGAGCCGCTGGAGGGCATCCAAGTCGCGGTCACCAGGCGCACGTTCGACGGGTTGCCCGAAGGCGGCTGGACCCCGCACCAGCGGCTCACCGTGGAGCAGGCGCTCGCCGCGGCCACCAGCGGTGTCGCCCACCAGGCCGGTGCGGACGACCGCGGCGCGCTCGTGCCCGGCGCGCCCGCGGACCTGGTCAGGCTCTCCGCCGATCCGCGTGCCGTCGATCCGATGGCCATCCGGCATGTACGGGTGCTGGGTACCTGGCTCGCCGGGGTGCCTACCTTCCGGGCGGGGCAGGCGTGAGCGGCAGGACGATGGCGGTGACGGCCACGCCGTCACGTATCAGCCAGGTGCCCGCGAAGCCCGTCAGCTCACGCCCCGCCACGGTCGGCCCGGGGACGAGGAGCGCCGCGGTGAACGTGCCGTCCGGGGCCAGGTCGAGACGCGCGTCCTCGAAGCCGAGCCAGCGGCCGGTCAGCGGGAACCACGCCTTGTAGACGGATTCCTTGGCGCTGAAGAGCAGCCGGTCCCAGGGAACGCCGGGGTGCCGGGCGCCAAGATCGGCGAGGGCCGCCCGCTCCGACTCGTCCGACACCAGCTTCAGGACGTCGGTGTCGGCGAGCGGAGCAGCCGGTTCCGCGTCGATGCCCACGGAAAGGACCGCCGAGGCGCGGGCCACGACGGCGGCGCGGTAGCCCGCGCAGTGCGTCATGCTGCCGACGATGCCGTCGGGCCAGCGCGGCGCGCCCTTGGGCCCCGGCAGGATCGGCACGGGCGGCACGCCGAGCTCGGCCAGTGCGGTGCGGGCGCACTGCCGGACCGTGGCGAACTCGCGGCGCCGCTTGTCCACGGCCCGCGCCACGACGTCCGCTTCCTCGGGAAACAGGAAGGGATCGGCCGGATCCTCGCGGGTCTCCACGACGGTGACGGGCGCGGCGGCGAGCAGTGACCCCAACACGTCAGTGGCGCCGGGGACTTGGCGTACGCGATTCGAAGGTGACGTCACAACGGATCACCGTACCGGGGCCGCCCCCCGAGCGGGGGCCTAGTCTGGCGGGATGCACGACGAGTACCGCACAGTGGCCCGCGAGGCCGTGCACGAGACCGAGATCAACCGCTCGCGCTTCCTGTGCGCCCTCGCGCCCGCGGCCACCGAGGAGGAGGCCCAGGCGTTCGTCGCGCGCATCCGCAAGGAGCACCCGTCCGCCTCGCACAACTGCTTCGCATACGTCATCGGGGCCGACGCCGGGGTGCAGAAGGCGAGCGACGATGGGGAGCCCGGCGGTACCGCCGGTGTGCCGATGCTCCAGATGCTGCTGCGCCGCGACATGCGGTACGTCGTCGCCGTCGTGACCCGCTACTACGGCGGGGTCAAGCTCGGCGCCGGCGGTCTGATCAGGGCCTACGGAGGTGCGGTCGGTGAGGCGCTCGACGCGGTCGGCACGCTGACCCGCAGGCGCTTCAGGCTCGCCACCGTCACGGTCGACCACCAGCGCGCGGGCAAGATCCAGAACGATCTGCGGTCGGCGGGGCGCGAGGTGCGTGACGTGCGGTACGGCGACGCGGTGACCATCGAGATCGGCCTTCCCGACGCCGACGTCGAGCCCTTCAAGGCCTGGCTGGCGGACGCGACCGCGGGCGCCGCGGTCTTCGAGCCCGGCGGAGAGGCGTACGGGGACGCCTGATGTCCGGCTGCTGCCCGAGCCCAGGCGTGAATGCGTGCGAATGGGTAGAATTCGGGCATGGGAGAGCGGTCCGCAGCTCCGTCTGCGCCCGAACTCGTCCTGGAGACCGACAGCGGCTCCACGGTGATGAGTCCGAGCCGGGACTATCACGTCGGGCGCGACCCGTTGTGCGACGTCGTCATCGACGACGCCCGTGTCTCCTGGCACCACGCCGTCCTGCACGCCGAGCGCGACCACTGGACGATCGAGGACGAGCACAGCACGAACGGCACCTACGCCGACGGGCAGCGCGTCCAGGAGTGGGACGTCGGCGCCGGCAGCGTCCTGCGCTTCGGCAGCGTCACCGACGGCCCGCGCGCGGTGCTCGTCGGCCGTACGCCGCCCCCGCCCGCCGCCCCCGAGCGCCCCTCCGCCGTCCGCACCCCCTCGGCCACCGGCACCTTCCGGCAGCCCACGAGCGTGCGCCCGCTGCCCGCCCGCACCGTTCGCATCGGCCGCGCCGCTGACAACGACCTGGTCATCGACGACCTGGTCGTCTCGCGCCGCCACGCCGAGCTGCGGGTCCTCGCGGACGGCAGCTACGAGATCGTCGACCTCGGCAGCCACAACGGCACCTACCTCAACGGCCAGCCCGTCGGCCGCGCCCCGGTCGCGCCCGGGGACATCGTCGGCGTCGGCCACCGCGCGTACTGCCTCGTCGGCGACCAGCTCCAGGAGTACGTCGACACCGGCGAGGTCTCGCTCGACGTCCAGGAGCTGACGGTCGCCGTCGACAAGGGCCGCAAGACGCTCCTCGACAAGATCTCCTTCCCCGTCGGCGAGAAGTGTCTGCTCGCCGTCGTCGGGCCCAGCGGCGCCGGGAAGTCCACCCTCCTCAACGCCCTCACCGGCCTGCGCCCCGCCGACGACGGCACGGTCCTCTACGACGGCCGCGATCTCTACCGCGACTACGCCGAACTCCGTCAGCGCATCGGTCTCGTGCCGCAGGACGACATCCTGCACGCGCAGCTCACCGTGCGCCGCGCCCTCGGATACGCCGCCGAACTGCGCTTCCCGCAGGACACCGAGAAGGCGGAACGCCGGGCCAGGGTCGACGAGGTCATCCGCGAACTCGGCCTCGAACAGCGCGTCGACCAGCCCATCCACAGCCTCTCCGGCGGACAGCGCAAGCGCGTGAGCGTCGCCCTCGAACTCCTGACGAAACCGTCCCTGCTCTTCCTCGACGAACCCACGTCCGGGCTCGACCCGGGCATGGACCGCTCGGTGATGCACATGCTGCGCGGCCTCGCCGACGACGGCCGGACGGTCATCGTCGTCACGCACAGCGTGCTCAGCCTCGACGGCTGCGACCGGCTCCTCGTGCTCGCCGCGGGCGGCAAGATCGCCTACTACGGTCCTCCCAAGGACGCACTCCCGTTCTTCGGCTTCGAGGAGTGGCCCGAGGCGTTCGAGGCCTTCGAGGGGGACCGCGACCGGGACTGGGCGGGGGAGTACCGGCAGTCGCCCTTCCACCAGCGGTACATCGTCAACTCCTCGGCGCAGCCGCCGATGCCGCAGGGCGGCGTGGCTCCGGTCGCCGCGTTCGCACCGCCGCCCAAGGCGCAGAGCTGGGGCTCCCAACTCCGGACACTGGTACGGCGGTACGCTGCCGCGCTCGGCGCCGACCGGACCTTCCTCGCGATCATGATCGCGCTGCCGTTCGTGATGGGCGCCATGGCCCGCGCGCTGGCCGGAAGCAGGCTGACGCAGGAGACGGCGCTGAACGCGCTGCTCATCCTCTGCGTGGGCGGAGTCCTGACCGGCGCGGCCAACGCCGTGCGCGAACTGGTCAAGGAACGTGTCATCTACCGGCGCGAGCGAGCGGTCGGGCTCTCCAGATCGGCGTACCTGATGTCCAAGGTCGTCGTACTCGGAACGATCACCGTCCTCCAGGCCGTCGTGCTGACCTTGGTGGCGCTGCTCGGCGTCGACCTCAACGCACCCGGCGGCGAGGGCGTGCTGCTGCCACCCCTGGTCGAGATCACCGTGGCGGTGGCGCTGCTGGCCTTCACGGCGATGATGCTGGGGCTCCTGGTCTCGGCGCTCGTGCGCAAGGAAGAAGTGACGATGCCGCTGCTCGTGCTGCTCGCCATCGTGCAGGTGGTGTTCTGCGGCGCCCTCCTGAAACTGCACGGCGTGCCCGGCGTGGAACAGCTGGCGTGGCTCGTGCCGTCCCGGTGGGCGCTGGGCGCGATGGCGGGGACGATCGGCCTCGGCAGGATCGTGCCGGGCGAGCTGACCGCCGATCCCCTCTTCCGGCACTCGGCGGGCGTCTGGCTGCTCAACATGGGCATGTTGGTGGTCCTCTCGGTCGTGTTCGGCTACCTGGTGGCGAGGCTGCTGAGACGGCACGAACCCGCGGTGATGCGGAAGTAGCGAGCGGCGCGCGGCGCGCGGAGACCGAAGCAGGAGTGGCAGGAGGCAGGAGCACACGAGATGACAACCGCGGACTTCCGCCCCACGCACGTCGTCCCCCAGGACGGTCTCTCCGCCTGGGAGGCGCCGGACGTGAACCGCCCGACGACGCCGCTCGACGCGCTCCTGCCCGTCCAACTGGTCGACCGGCTCGGTGACTGGGCCCGGATCGTCTGCGCGAACGACTGGTCGGCCTGGGTCGACGGCCGCCTCCTGATCGCCGTACCGGCGGACCCGCCCGCCGCGGGCCACCCCCTGACCCGTACGGCGGACCCGGGCCCGCTTCTTGCCCGCACCGAGGAGGCACTGGGCGACTACCGCCGCGCGACGCGGGAACTGGCGGCCGGTGAGACCGACGCGGAAACATTCCGGCAGCGGACCCGTGGACTGCGCGTGGGCGTGGTCGTGGACGGCGACTCGATGTGGCTCTACGACGCCGAACACGAGCGGTGGGTGTACTGCGACGGGACCCGGCTCAGCACGTACGCGACGGGGGAGACCCCGAGCGTTCACGGAGCGCCCGCGGATGAGCGGGGCGCGAGCGCGGGCGGGGCGGCCCGTCCGGAGCCGACGCAGGTGGTCGGGGGTGTTCGTGACGCGGGCCCGGCTTTCGGGCGGCATGGCGAGACCGGTGACGCTCGCGGGTCGGTGGGTGAGCGGGGCGGGGCTGCGGCCGGCTCACCCGAGCCGACGCAGGTGGTCGAGGCCGTGGCGGGGGCTGGGGCCGGGGCGGCCTCGGGTGGCGAGGGCACTGAAGGGCTCGCTCCTGCCTCGTACGGCGAAGACGCACGCCGCGCCTCCGCGAGGTATCGCGAAGAACCTGGGGCCGCCTCCGCGACGTCTCGGGGAGAGCCTGGGGCCGCCTCCGCGACGTCTCGGGGAGAGCCTGAGGTCGCCTCCGCGACGTCTCGCGAAGAACCTGCGGCCGCCCCCGCCACGTACCGCGACGACCCTGCCTCCGCCTCCGCGACATATCGCGACGACCCTGCCTCCGCCCCCGCGACATACCGCGACGACCCCGCCTCCGCCCCCGACCCCTCCGCCGGAGAACCCACCCGTCGTATCCCTCCCGTCACGGTCGACGGCCCGGCGGTCCGGTCCGGTGACGGGTGATGGAGGCCGTGCCGCGCGACGACGTGCCCGCGAGCCCGAGTCCCCGCTCCGGGCGGCCCTCCGAGCTGGTCGGACAGCAGATCGCCGGATACCGGGTCGAGCGTGAGATCGGGCGGGGCGGGATGGCCGTCGTCTACCGCGCCAAGGATCTGCGCCTGGACCGGACCGTCGCCCTGAAGCTGCTCGCACCCGAACTCGCGCGCAACGACACCTTCCGGCAGCGCTTCACGCACGAGTCACGCGTCGCCGCCGCGATCGAGCATCCGCACATCGTGCCGGTCTTCGAGGCGGGCGAGACGGATGGTGTGCTCTACATCGCCATGCGGTACGTCCCGGGGCTCGATCTGCGGCATCTGCTCGACGACTCGGGCCCCCTGCCCGTCGGAGCGGCCCTCCGCATCGCCGCCCAGGTCGCCTCCGCGCTCGACGCGGCCCACGACCACGGCCTGGTCCACCGTGACGTCAAACCCGGCAACATCCTCGTGGCCAAGGGCACGGACAGCGACCACCCGGAGCACGTCTACCTCACGGACTTCGGCCTGACGAAGAAATCGCTGTCGCTGACCGGCTTCACGACCGTCGGACAGTTCGTGGGAACCCTCGACTACGTGGCGCCGGAGCAGATATCCGGACGTCCCGTGGACGGCCGGTGCGACGTCTACAGCCTCGCCTGTGTCGTCCACGAGACCATGGCCGGCGGGCCGCCCTTCCAGCGCGACGACGACATGGCGCTGCTCTGGGCCCACCAGTACGACCAGCCGCCCCGGCTGACGGAGATCCGCCCCGAGGTCCCCGCCGCCCTCGACGGCGTCCTGGCGAAGGCGCTGGCCAAGCGCCCGGAGGACCGGTACGGCTCCTGCCTGGAATTCGCGGCCGCGCTGCGCTCCGCGGCCACGGGCGGCGCGGAGGGCCACGCCCCCACACAGGTGGATTTCCGGGTGGCCGGAGCCCCGGCGGACCCGGGAGCGCCCCCGGAACCGCCGAGCTGGGCGCGCCCCGTCTTCCGGCGGCTCACCGGCTAGGAGGGCGACCGGCTCACCGGCTAGGAGGGCGAGCGCCCGTCCTTCTCCACCTCGCCGCGCCGGTGCACCCCGCGCGCCAGCAGGCCGCCGATGAAACCGGTGACCAGGCCCCACGCCAGGGCGAGGATGAGCGCGGTCCCCAGATTCGGCTCCAGCTTCACCAGGCCCGAGAGGCCGCCGCCCAGATCGCCGATGCCCAGGAGCGACAGGCCGTAATGGGCGGAAAGGCGGGCGAGCAGACAGACGGCGAGCACCGTCAGGGTCAGCGCCACCGCCATGTGCACGGCGTGCTGCCAAACCCGCATCCTCGCGGGTGAGCGCGCCGCCATGAGGAATGCGGCGCCCAGCACCAAGGCCGCCGCGACCACGAGCAGCCACCACACCCGCCTGTCGTGTTCGGCGAGCGTTCGCAGACTGAGCGTGGAGTCGGCCGGAGTGCGCAGCACCTCGTCCAGGACCTTCGGCATGGGCAGCCCGAAAGGACCGTCCACGCGGCCCTCCCAGGACGCGCCGAGGCCGATGGTGAACGCGAGCCAGACGAGGTTGGGAAGGCCGAGCAGCAGCACCGCGAGCGTCTCGGCCGCGTGCCCCTTGGTCACCGCCACGACAAGCCCGGCCACGAGCCCCAGGGCGACGTACGCGAGCAGCAGGACGACCATGGCGTGCGCCGCGGGACGCACCGACTCCTGGAAGCGCACCAGGCGGCCCGGGAGCGGCGCCCCGCGGGAGACCAGCAGCGCCACGAGGAGGACACCCGCGAGCCACAGCAGCCCGAAGAGGATGGTCAGCGGCACATCCGTCTCGAAGCCGACCTTGGGCGAGGCGTCAAGCAGATCGCCGATGTCGGCGGCGGGCCCCTCCCCGAGCGTGATCGTGAAGCGGTGGCGCGCCAGCAGGCCGAGTCCGACGAGCAGCAGCACCCACAGCACGGCGAACCGCGCGGCCCAGCCGGCGAGTTCCCCGGTGTCGGCGACGGCCCGGTGCCGCAGCGGCCTGAGGAACCCGGCGGCGATCACCAGAGCCCCGGTGAGAGTGACCGACAGGGGCAGCACGGAGAGCCCCGCGTTCGTCTCGGCGATCGCCCCGGCGTCACCGGAGAGCCCGACGGAACCGCCGACCGCCATCACGACGACGGCCGCCACGACACGCGGGAACGCGCCGCCGGGCAGATCCGCGGCCCCGGCGGCCCACAGGCCGAGCGCGGCGACTACGGCCATGGCCACCAGCGCGCCGAGCACCGCGAGGAGGGCGTGGATCCAGCCGTGGGGGGCCCGCCGGCTCGCGAATGCGGGCTGTGCGCCTGCCTGCCCGGGCGGTGTCTGGTCGCTCACGTTGTCACGCTATGCAGCGCCGCCGAGGTCCGCCCGTCGGGAGGGCCGACCGCGTCGGCTTGCGGGCCCCGGGGAGGCGGGACACACAATAGGCGCGTAACGGTATGAGGCGTACGGATCGAGCGAAAGCATGGTTTATCGGTTCTGAGCGCCGCACATCCCCTACGCAGGGAAGAAGAGCTCGTGAGCGCCGAACCGCCGTCGTCAGGACGCCCCACAGGACCCCCGTCCGGCCCGCTCTCGGGCCCTTCACAGCCTGGCCCTGCACAGCCTGGCCCTGCACAGCCCGGCCCCTCGGGGCCAGGCCCTTCGCGATCCGGCGGGGCCCCGGGTGGTCCACCGAGCGGCCCATCGGAGCCTCCGGGCCCGCCGCCGGGTGGCGCGAGCCCCGAACCGGGCCCCGGTGGTGGCGGGAAGCCGGAGCGCCCCTGGTGGAAGTCGGCGCCGCGGGTGGCGGCGATCTCCCTCGTCCTTGTGGCCGCCGTGGTGCTGACCGTCGTCCTCACACGGCCGGACGGCAACTCGGAGTCCGGCGGCGAGGTCGCCCTCCAGCCCGCAGGGAAGCAAGGCCCCGACCCGTTCACCGAGTCGACGGCCCGGGGCGACTCCACGCCGCCGTCGCCGAGCGCCCTGCCGAGCTCCTCGGCGTCGGCCAACGTGACGCGCGGCGTCGACGGCGGCGCTCCCGGCCTCTACGGCGGGACACGGAAGGTCGGCAGCTGCGACGTGGAGAAGCAGGTGGACGCCCTGAAGAAGGACCCGGCGAAGAACAAGGCGTTCGCCTCGGTCCTCGACCTCGACGCGTCCGCCGTCCCCGCGTACCTGCGGGCGCTCACACCCGTACAGCTGCGCATGGACACCCGCGTCACCAATCACGGCTACCGCGACGGCGCCCCCACCGCCTATCAGGCGGTCCTGCAGGCCGGGACCGCAGTGCTCGTCGACGACCGGGGCGTGCCCCGCGTGCGCTGCGCCTGCGGCAACCCCCTGCTGCCCCCCGTCGCGCAGAAGAGCACCCCGAAGCCGAAGGGCGACGCGTGGCCGGGCTACCGGTCGTCGGACGTCGTGGTCGTGGCACCGGCCACCCAGGTCGTGAACGAGTTCGTCATGTACGACCCGAAGAGCGGCGACTGGTTCGAACGTGACAAGGGCGACACCGGCACCGGTGACACGAGGACCGAGCCGCCGGTGAACCAGCCGTCGCCGTCCCCGTCCTCGTCGTCCGCGTCGTCGTCACCCTCGTCGAGCTCGCCTTCTTCGCCCCCTTCGTCCTCTTCGCCCTCTTCCGCGTCCCCCTCCTCCGGCGAACCCTCGTCGCCGTCCGCCCCGCTGACGCCCTCCTCGGAGCAGGAGCAGCCGCCCCCGTCGCAGCCCGCGCAGCCGCCGTCCTCTCCGTGACAGATCGACGTTCGTGATGGAGCAGGTGCCGACAGGCGCTAGCGTGGTGGGTGCTGTCGGCGGGGCCCGTGCTGGGGCGGTCCTTGGTCCGGGGCGTAGGAGGGGAAAGTGAGCATGCGGGCCGGAGCGGCGTCTTGAGAATTCTGCACACGTCCGACTGGCATCTGGGCCGGGCGTTCCACCGCGTGAACATGCTCGGCGCCCAGGCCGAGTTCATCGGCCACCTCGTCACCACGGTGCGTGAGCGCGACGTGGACGCCGTCGTCGTGTCCGGCGACGTGTACGACAGGGCGGTCCCGCCGCTCGCCGCCGTCGAGCTCTTCGACGACGCGCTGCACCGGCTCGCGGACCTCGGTGTCCCCACGGTGATGATCTCCGGCAACCACGACTCGGCGCGCCGGCTCGGGGTCGGTGCCGGACTCATCGGCCGCGCCGGCATCCACCTGCGCACCGCGCCCGCCGCCTGCGCGGACCCGGTGGTCCTGGCCGACGGCCACGGGGACGTGGCGTTCTACGGCCTGCCCTATCTCGAACCCGCGCTGGTCAAGGACGAGTTCGCGGTGCCGAAGGCCGGGCACGAGGCGGTGCTCGGCGCCGCCATGGAGCGGGTCCGCGCCGACCTGGCCGACCGTACGCCGGGCACCCGTTCCGTCGTCCTCGCGCACGCCTTCGTCACCGGCGGCGAGGCCAGCGACAGCGAGCGCGACATCACGATCGGCGGGGTGGCCGCCGTGCCCTCCGGGGTCTTCGACGGCGTCGACTACGTGGCACTGGGCCACCTGCACGGCAGCCAGACCATCAGCGAGCGCGTGCGCTACTCGGGCTCCCCGCTGCCGTACTCGTTCTCCGAGTCCACGCACCGCAAGAGCATGTGGCTCGTGGACCTCGGGCCCGCGGGGGAGATCGCGGCCGAGCGGATCGACTGCCCGGTGCCGCGGCCGCTCGCCCGCATCCGCGGAGACATCGAGACGCTGCTCGCCGCCCCGGACCTCGCCCGCCACGAGGAGGCCTGGGTCGAGGCGACCCTCACCGACCCGGTGCGCCCCGACGACCCCATGGCCCGTCTCTGCGAGCGCTTCCCGCACACCCTCAGCCTCGTCTTCGACCCGGAACGCGCCCCCGAGGACCCGGACGTCTCGTACGCCCAGCGTCTCAAGGGCCGCAGCGACCAGCAGGTCGCCGAGGACTTCGTGAGCCACGTGCGGGGCGCGGGGCCCGACGTACGCGAACAGGCGGTGCTGCGGGCTGCGTTCGACACCGTCCGTGCCGACGACACGCTGCGCGAGGTGGCCCGATGAGGCTGCACCGGCTGAGGATCACCGCGTTCGGCCCCTTCGGCACCACTCAGGACATCGACTTCGACGAGCTCTCCGCCGCCGGGCTCTTCCTGCTGCACGGACCGACCGGCGCGGGCAAGACGTCCGTCCTGGACGCCGTCTGCTACGGCCTGTACGGCTCGGTGCCCGGGCCCCGGCAGGGCAGCGGCCAGGGCGTGACGCTGCGCAGCGACCACGCGCAGCCCGGCGTGCGCACGGAGGTGTGCCTCGAACTCACCGTCGCCGGACGCCGGTTGGAGGTCACCCGGCAGCCGCCGTGGGAGCGCCCGAAGAAGCGCGGCACCGGTACCACCATGGAGAAGGCGCAGAGCTGGCTCCGGGAGCTTGAGGCCGGGGAAGCGCACGCCGACGCGTGGAAGGACCTCAGCCGCTCCCACCAGGAGATCGGCGAGGAGATCACGCAGCTGCTCGGCATGAGCAAGGAGCAGTTCTGCCAGGTGGTGCTGCTGCCGCAGGGCGACTTCGCGCGCTTCCTGCGGGCCGATGCCGAGGCCCGCGGCAAACTCCTCGGACGCCTCTTCGACACCCGCAGGTTCGCGGCGGTCGAGCAGCGTCTTGCCGAGCAGCGGCGCGAGGCCGAGGGCGCCGTGCGGGAAGGCGACAGGGAGCTCCTCGCCGACGCGCACCGGATGCAACAGGCAGCCGGGGGCGGCCTCGACGAGGCCGAGTCGCCGCTGCCCGAGCTTTCCCCCGGCGACCCGGGGCTCGCCGAGTCCGTGCTGACCTGGGCCGCCGTCGCCCGCACCAGCGCACGCGAGCGCCGCACCGTCGCCGACTGCGCGCTCACGGCCGCCGAGTCCGCGCAGGCCGCCGCGGGGCGCCGCCTCGATGACGTACGCGAACTCGACCGGCTGCAGACGCGGTTCGCCCAGGCGCGGGAGCGATCCGGGCGGCTTCAGGAAAGGGCCGGGGAACACCGGGAGCGACTGGACCGCATGGAGCGCGCCCGCAAGGCGGAGCGGGTCGCCCCCGCGCTCGGCCTGCGCCGGGCCACCGAGGAGGAACACCGCCGCGCGAGCGCCGACGAGACACGGGCGAGGGCGCAACTGCCCGCCACCTTCGCCGAATCCGGCGCTGCGGGACTCGCCGCCGCCGCGCGCAAGGCCGCCGAAGAGCTCGGCGGCCTCGAATCCGCCCGGCGCGCGGAGCGGCGCCTGGCCGAACTCGGCGCGGAGCGCACCTCCTTGGAGCGCGAGGAGCGTGCCGACGACGAACTCCTTCGCGAGGCCGCGGGCTGGCTCGACGGCTGGGAAGCGACCAGGACCGCGCTCAAGGAGCGCATCGAATCCGCCCAGGAGGCGGCGACGCGAGCGGAGCATCTCGCGGGGCAACTGGAGCCCACCCAGGCCAGGTTGGACGCGGCGCGCCGCCGCGACCGGCTCACCGGGGAAGTGACCGCCGCGCACGAACGGACCCTCGCGGCCCGGGAGCGCGCCAGCACGGCCCACGAACACTGGCTCGCCCTGAAGGAGCAGCGCCTCACCGGCATCGCGGCGGAACTGGCCGCCGGTCTGGCCGACGGCGCCCCCTGCGCGGTCTGCGGAGCCACCGAACACCCCGCGCCCGCACCGCGGAGCGCGGGGCACGTCGACCGCGCCACGGAGGAGTCGGCGCTCGCCGCCCACCGGCAGGCGGAGGAGGCACGCACGCAGGAGGAACGCCACCTCGGCGAGGTGCGCGAGTCGTTGGCGGCGGCCGGTGCCGCGGCCCTCGGTTCGTCGAGCGGGGAGACCGGCAGCGCAGCGCCGGAGGCCGCACCCCGGGGGCCGTCCGTCGATCAGCTCTCGGCGCTCGTCGAGGAACTGCGGAGGGACCACGCCGAAGCGCACAGCCGCGCATCCGGGCTGCACGCCGCGAGGGAATCCCTCGCCCAGGCCGAGCGCGAGCACGACCGCAGGGTCGCCGCGCGACAGGAAGCCGTCGTGCGGGCCGCGTCCCGCGCCACCCTGCGGGACACCCTCGAGCGCGAACAGACCGGCCTTGAAGCCGAGTTGACCCGCGCGCGGGGAGCCAGCGGCAGCGTCGCCGCGCGAGCCGCCCAGCTGGAGCGGCAGGCCGCGCTCCTGACCGAGGCCGCGGACGCCGCGCGCGTCGCCGACGACACCGCCCAGCGGCTCAAGGACGCCGACGCGCGCCTCGCCGACGCCGCCTTCCGTGCCGGGTTCGACACGCCGGGCGACGCGTCCGAAGCCCTGCTCGACGACGCGGCCCACCGCGAACTGCAGCGCCGCATCGACGAGTGGCAGAACGAGGAGGCGGCAGTGCGCTCCCTCCTCGCCGAGCCGGACGCGGCCGCCGCCGCCGAGGAGCCGCCGGCCGACCTCCGGGCCGCCCAGGAAGCAGCCGAGCACGCCGACCAGCGGGCCCGTGCGGCAGCTTCCGCGCTCGACGCGGCCACCCGGCGCTGCGCCGAACTCGACCGGCTCTCCGCGCGATCGGCCGCCGGAGCCCGGCGGCTCGCGCCGCTGCGTGCCGATCACGACCGCGTGGCGCGCCTCGCGGGCCTTGCCGCGGGCACGTCGGCGGACAACGAACGCAAGATGCGCCTGGAGTCCTACGTCCTCGCGGCCCGGCTCGAACAGGTCGCGGCCGCGGCGACCGCACGCCTGCGGCGCATGTCCTCGGGCCGCTACACCCTCGTCCACTCCGACGACCGTACGGGGCGCGGCCGTTCGGGCCTCGGGCTGCACGTGGTCGACGCGTGGACGGGCCGCGAACGCGACACCTCCACGCTCTCGGGCGGCGAGACCTTCTTCGCCTCGCTCGCCCTCGCGCTCGGCCTCGCGGACGTCGTCACCGACGAGGCCGGCGGCGTACGGCTCGACACGCTCTTCATCGACGAGGGCTTCGGCAGCCTCGACGACCAGACGCTCGACGAGGTCCTCGACGTCCTGGACTCACTGCGCGAGCGGGACCGCAGCGTCGGCATCGTGAGCCACGTCGCGGACCTGCGGCGCCGCGTCCACGCGCAGCTGGAGGTCGAGAAGGGGCGCGCGGGGTCGGTCGTGCGGCAGCGCGGCGGGGTGTGAGGGACCCTGGCGGCTCAGCGGCCCAGCGGGCGCCTCGGCAGGGGAGAGGAGTAGACGATGCTGGTGGTCACCGAACCCAGCGCGCCGATCTTTCCCGCGACTTCCTCCAGGTGACCCATGGAGCGCGCGGCGACCTTGATCACGAAGCAGTCGTCGCCGGTGACGTGGTGGGCCTCCAGGATCTCGGGGGTCACCTCGACCAGGTCGTGGAACGGCTTGTAATGACCGTTGGGGTAGCGCAGGCGCACGAACGCCAGGATGGGGAGGCCGAGACGCTCCGGGTCGACCACGGCCGCGTACCCCTGGATCACGCCCGCCTCCTCCAGGCGGCGGACCCGTTCGGTGACGGCGCTCGGGGACATGGCGACGGCGCGGGCCAGCTCGGCGTAGCTGGCGCGGCCCTCGCGCTGGAGGACATCGAGGATGCGCCAGTCGGTGGCGTCCGTGGAATAACCGGTCATGACGGAGAGGTAACAGGGGAATCCCCGGCTGATCAAGAGGTACGCCGGTGATCGTCCCTTCTGGCCCGGTTGCTTCCCCCGTAGATTTCTGGCCATGAGCACAGTGACGAACACCCAGGTGACGACCGCCACGAGCATCCCGGCCGCAGCGGCCGCGGCCCCGAACTCCGTCCTGCGGGTGCCTCCCGCGTCCCCGGCGGCGGCCGCCGCCTACTTCGGCGCGAGCCTCGCCTTCCACGCCGACGTCTCCGACGTCGCCTCGGCGCTGGCCGCCGACGGCGACCCCGGCTTCGTCGTGGTCGACTCCCGCTCGACGGCGTCCTGGGACCAGGGCCACATCCCCGGCGCGATCCACCTTCCCACTGCCCTCGTCCCCGAGCAGGCGGAGCAACTCCTGGACAGGTCCGTCCCGGTCGTCACGTACTGCTGGGGCCCCGGCTGCAACGGCGCGACACGCGCCGCCCTCGCCCTCGCCCAACTCGGGTTCCAGGTCAAGGAGATGCTCGGCGGCTTCGAGTACTGGGCCCGCGAGGGCTTCGGGTACGAGACCTGGGAGGGCGACGAGCGCCGCGCCCCCGACACCCTGACGGCCCCGGCGGACGCGGCGGACTGCGGCTGCTGAGGACTCAGAGCGCGGACAACTCGTCCACCAGATCGTCGAGTCCCAGCGATCCCTGCGACAGCGCGGCCATGTGCCACGCCTTCGCGTCGAACGCCTCGCCGTGCCGCCGCCGCGCGTTCTCACGGCCGAGGAGCCAGGCCCGCTCGCCCAGCTTGTAGCCGATGGCCTGGCCGGGGATCGAGAGGTAGCGGGTCATCTCGCTCGCGACGTAATCCGTCGGCCTGCTGCAGTGCGCGTCGTAGAACTCCTGCGCGAGGTCGGGCGTCCAGCGTTCACCCGGGCGGAAGGGCGAGTCCGCCGGGATCTCCAGCTCCAGGTGCATGCCGATGTCGACGATGACGCGCAGCGCCCGCATCATCTGGGCGTCCAGATAACCGAGCCTGCGCTCGGCGTCCTTGAGGAAGCCGAGCTCGTCCATCAGCCGCTCCGCGTACAGGGCCCAGCCCTCCGCGTTGGCGCTGACGATGCCGATGGTCGCCTGGTACCGGGAGAGGTTCTCCGCGACGTGCGCCCACTGCGCCAGCTGGAGGTGATGCCCGGGTACGCCCTCGTGGTACCAGGTGGAGACCAGGTCGTAGACGGGGAAACGGGTCTCGCCCATCGTCGGCAGCCACGTACGGCCGGGCCGTGAGAAGTCCTCCGACGGACCCGAGTAGTACGGGGCCGCGGCGCCGCCCGGCGGGGCGATGTGGGACTCCACCTTCCGGACCCGCTCCGCGAGTTCGAAGTGGGTGCCGTTCAGCGCCTCGATCGCCTCGTCCATCAGCTCCTGGAGCCAGACCCGCACCTCCTCCACGCCCTCGATGTGCGTGCCGTGCTCGTCGAGATGGGCGAGCGCCACCCACGGCGTCTCGGCGCCGGGCAGGATCTTCTCGGCCTCGGCGCGCATCTCGCCGAGCAGCCGGTGGAACTCGGACCAGCCGTAGGCGTACGCCTCGTCGAGGTCCAGGTCGGTGCCGTTGAAGTAGCGGGACCAGCGGGCGTAACGCTCCCGGCCGACCGTTTCCGGGGCGCCCTCGATCGCGGGCGCGTACACATCACGCATCCAGTCGCGCAGTGCCACGACCGAAGCGGTGGCGGCGCGGGCCGCGTCGTCCAGCTCGGCCCTGAGCGAGTCGGGCCCGTCCGCGGCGAACTCCTCGAACCAGCCGCGGCCCTCGTCGCCGCCGGGGCCCGCCCACTCGCCGAGCTGCTCGATGAAGACGGCCGTCGGCCGGGGAGCCGCGAACAGCTTGCGCTCCAGGCCTAGTTCGAGCGACGCGCGATATCCCTCGTAGGCGGCGGGCACGGCACGCAGCCGTTCGGCGATCGCCGCCCAGTCCTCGTCCGTCTCCATCGGCGTCATGGTGAAGATCTCGCGCACCGCGTGCGGAACCGTGTGCAGATTGCCGACCGCGCGCAGTCCCTCGTCGGCCTCGTGGACGGCGAGTTCGGCGGTGAGCCGCTCGCGCAGCAGCCGCGCACACCGGCGTTCGGCCGCGCTGTCGGCGCCGGGCCTGCGCTCCGCCTCGTCGAGCCGGGCGAGCGTCGTGCGGGCGAGCTCCGCGACGGCTTCCTGGCCCGCAGGTGAGGTGTCGGGGAGCTTGCTGTGGCTCGCCTTGATGCCGAGGAACGTGCCGTTGACGGGGTCGAGGACGACGAGGTCGTCGACGTAGGCGTCGGCGACCTGGCGAGGCAGCGGGCCGCCGCTCTCGTTCGGGTTCGGGATCTTGGTGTCTGACATGCGGACATCCTCGTACGCGGGACACGCCCCCGTCATCATGATTGGCCGGAGGTCTCCCCATGGTCATCGGCCCCCGGACCCGGCGGAAGGAGCGGGCCGCAGTCCCACTGCTGGAAGATCAACCGTGTCTCCACGCGCGCCACTTCGCGGCGCGCCGTGAACTCGTCGAGGACGAGCCGCTGGAGGTCCGCCGTGTCGGCCACCGCCACGTGCACCAAATAGTCGTCCGGGCCCGCGAGATGGAACACCGACCGGGATTCGGGCAGCGCCCTGATCCGCTCCACGAACGGCCCGACGAGCTCTCGCCGGTGCGGTCGCACCTGCACGGAGAGCAGTGCCTCAAGGCCGCGTCCGAGTTTCGCCGGGTCGAGCCGCAGCTGGTGACCGAGAATCACCCCGGATCGGCGCAACCGGGAGATACGGTCCAGGCAGGTCGACGGCGCGACACCGACCTGGGCCGCGAGATCGCGGTAGGTGATCCGGGCATCGTTCTGCAGCAGCCGCAGGATGCGGAGATCCACCGGGTCGAGTACGACAGAATCAGCCACTTGCCGAACGTAGCACGGGGTTCAACCATCAGGCACCGGCCTTTGTTCAGGCTGTCCGGCATGGACACGAACACGGAAACCCGCTTCGGATCCGGCCACCCGGCACGGACGTCGGCACCTTCGGTACCCACGGCCGCTCCCGCGCCCCGGGCCCTGGCCACCGAGGCCGTGCACGCCGGACGCGACGACCTCGCCGGGCTCGGTCTGCACGCCGCCCCGATCGACTTGTCCACCACCTACCCGTCGTACGACACCCGCGGCGAGGCAGCGCGCATCGACGCCTTCGCCGCCGACGGCGCCCTGGACGACGGCCCGCCCGTCTACGCCCGCCTCGCGAACCCCACCGTCGCCCGCTTCGAGACCGCCCTGGCCAGGCTCGAAGGCACCGAGAGCGCGGTCGCTTTCGCCAGCGGCATGGCGGCGCTGACCGCGGTCCTCCTCGTACGGGGAGCGGCGGACCTGCGCCATGTCGTCGCGGTCCGTCCGCTGTACGGCTGCAGCGACCACCTCCTGACGGCGGGGCTCCTCGGCTCCGAGGTGACCTGGGTCGATCCCGCGGGGATCGCCGACGCCATACGCCCCGACACGGGCCTCGTTCTCGTCGAGTCGCCCGCCAACCCGACCCTCGCCGAACTCGATCTGCGTGCGGTGGCCCACGCCTGCGGGACGGTTCCGCTGCTCGCCGACAACACCTTCGCGACGCCCGTCCTGCAACGGCCCGTCGAGAGCGGCGCGCGGCTCGTGCTGCACAGCGCCACCAAGTACCTGGGCGGCCACGGCGACGTCCTCGGCGGAGTGGTCGCGTGTGACGAGGAGTTCGCGCGGCAGTTGCGGCAGGTGCGCTTCGCCACCGGTGGGGTGCTGCATCCGCTCGCGGGCTATCTGCTGCTGCGCGGGCTCTCCACGCTCCCGGTGCGGGTGCGTGCGGCCTCCGCGAACGCGGCGGAGCTCGCGCGGCGGCTGGCCGCCGACCCGCGCGTGAGCCGGGTGCACTATCCGCGGCTCGGCGGCGCCATGGTCGCCTTCGAGGTCATCGGCGACCCGCACGAGGTGACCGCCGGGGTGCGTCTGATCACCCCGGCGGTCAGCCTCGGCAGCGTCGACACGCTCATCCAGCATCCGGCGTCCATCAGCCACCGCGTCGTGGACCCGGCGGACCGGCGCGGGTCGGGTGTGAGTGACAAGCTGCTGCGGCTCTCGGCCGGGCTCGAGGACGTCGAGGACCTGTGGCAGGACCTCGACCGCGCCCTCGGCCCCCGGCCGGCCGGCACCGAGGCGTCGGCCGGAGCGCACCGGATCAGTGCCGCTCCGACCGCCCCTGCGGCTGGTCGTACGGCAGCCGCGAACTCACCGGCGTGGCGTCGAGACGCGCGGTGATCACCAGCGTGCCCTCCTCGATCTGGTAGTCGAGGGGCAGTCCGAGGCCGCGCATGGCGGCGACCATGCCCGTGTTGGACGCCTGCGTCACCGCGTACACGCTCTCGCAGCCCGCCTCGACCGCCATCGTCACCAGGCGCCCGAGCAGTTCGCTGCCGATGCCGCGGCGCTGCCAGTCGTCCTCGACGAGCAGCGCGATCTCGGTCTCGTCCCCGTCCCAGAGCAGATGGCCGATGCCGACGATGCGCCCGGACGCGGTCTGTACCGCCAGGGTGCGGCCGAACCGCGGGCTGAGCAGGTGGGTGAGATAGCGGTCGGCGTCCCGTACGGGGCCGTGGTACCGCATGCCGAGGGTCCGCCGCGAGCAGCGGTCGTGCATGGCCTTGGCCGCTTCGACATCGGTGGTGTCGGCCCGGCGCACGGTGATGGAGTTGCCCTCGGCGAGGGTCAGTACGTCCTGGCTGTGCGGGATGCGCGGGCCGAGCCGGGTGTCGAGCTCGACCAGGGCACGCGCGCGGGCGAACTCGGTCGGTGTGAACGGCAGGTACGGCCGCTCCACGGTGATCACTTCGCCGGCAGGTGCCTGGAGCCGGAGCACCGTCCCTTGGCCTTCGAGCGCGCCCTCGACGGGTGCGGCGTCGGCGGGCTTGTCCGCCCGCGGCCCGGACCCGCCCGGAGCCTTCGCGGGCAGCGACCGGATGGTGCACCGGCCGAGCAACTGCCGCAGTGCGAGCGGGAGTTCGGCCGCGTCCAGGGCGGTGCGGGTGGCCAGGCCGAGGATGCGGGTGGGGGCGTCCACCAGGTCGTGGGCGTCCGCCCGCTCGATCCAGGTTTCCGAGCCGCCCGCGTGCGCGACGCCCCGGGTGATCTCCGCCGCGGGCAGGGCGGCGGGGGAGCGGAGCAGGAACTCGTCGACGGTGCCTTCGGCCAGCGGGTGCGCCTGGAGGCTCAGGATGTCGACCCTGGCGTGGGCCAGGGCCGTGCACAGGGCGGCGAGCGCGCCGGGCTCGTCCCGCACGGTGGTGCGCATCCGCCACAGTGTCGTCTCGCCCGCGGGGGACTCGGTCGCGGTGGTCCCGGTCGGCTGCCCGGCGGGCTGCGGCCGGGCGTCCGTATCGTCGGCCGTCGGGGGCGCGTGGTTGTGGCGGCGTGCCCACCATGTGTGGAACCCGACCGTGGCGAGCAGCGCCACGGCCGAGATCACGAGCAGGGCGGGGCCGTCGGGGCCGTGCCCGATCATGTTCGCCACCGCGTCCGCCACGGCCACGGCCGTGAAGAGGGCGGCGAGTTCCACCAGGTCTCGCCGCCAGTGGTGCACGGGGCGGCCGTGTTTGGTTCGCGTCACATCAGACATGTCAGCACTCATGCAGTCACTGTGGAGGAAGGGTGTTGCGTGATCACGAACGTTTTGTGACTGATGAGTTAAGACGCCTTCTGTCCGTTTAGTTCAACTTTGGTCTTTGCCGACGCGCGGACGCGACCCTTCGGTGTGCGTTCGGGGGCGAAATCACTGCTGTCCCACCTGTCCCGGGCGCAGCACCTTCGTGAACAGCACGCCGCCGCCCTCCTGGCGCAGCCGCACGGTCAGCTCACCGCTGCCGCCGTCGATGTCGATCTCGCCGAAGTACTGGGGCGTCTCGGCCGGCGAGGTGTTGGAACGGTTCGGCGCCTTGATGAAGCGCTGCTCGGCGCCGAACGTCCCGTCGAGCTTGAGGGCCTGGAAGCCGCCCGCCGCCAGCGGTCCCGACACGAACTCCCAGAACGGCGCGAAGTCCTTGAACGCCGCGCGCGAGGGGTCGTAGTGCTGCGCCGACGTGTAGTGCACGTCGGCGGTCAGCCACACCGTTCCGGTGACCTTGCGGTGCTTGATGTGGCGCAGCAGTTCCGCGATCTGCAGCTCACGGCCCAGCGGCGCGCCGGGGTCGCCCTGCGCGACGGCCTCGAAGTTCGCCGAGCCGTCGGGCACGACGAGGCCCAGCGGCATGTCGGATGCGATGACCTTCCAGGTGGCACGCGAACGCGACAGCTCACGCTTCAGCCACCGCAGTTGGCGGGCGCCCAGGATGCCGGTGGCGTCGTCGGGCTGCCGGCCGGGCGAGTTGGCGTTGCGGTAGGAGCGCATGTCCAGGACGAACACATCGAGGAGCGGGCCGTGCCGCAGCACGCGGTACACCCGCCCGTCCTCGTCGCCCGGCGACAGCGTCGAGATGGGGTAGTACTCGCTGAAGGCCCGCAGGGAGCGACCGGCGAGGACGTCCACGTTCTTCTCGGTGTAGCGGGGGTCGGTCAGGATCTGCCCCGGGTACCAGTTGTTGCGCACCTCGTGGTCGTCCCACTGGACGATGGAGGGCACCTGGGCGTTGAAGCGCCGCAGGTTCTCGTCGAGCAGGTTGTAGCGGAAGGCGCCACGGAACTCCGCGAGCGACTCGGCGACCTTCGACTTCTCCTCCGTGGTCACGTTCCGCCACACCGTGCCGTCGGGCAGGGTCACGCTCGGCAGGATGGGCCCGTCGGCGTAGATGTTGTCGCCGCTGCACAGGAAGAAGTCAGGGTCCCTGCGGCGCATCTCGTCGAAGACGCGCCAGCCGCCCCGGTCCGGGTTGATGCCCCACCCCTGGCCCGCGATGTCCCCCGACCACAGGAAGCGCACCCCGTCCTTGCGCCCCTTCGGCGTCGTACGGAACGTGCCGGTGACCGGCTCTCCCGTGCGTCTGGGGTCGTCGGGGTCGGCCAGGACCACGCGGTAGTGGATCTGCTCGCCCGCGGGCAGCCCGCGCAGCCGCGTCGTCCCGGTGAAGTCGGTGTCGGGGCCAAGGACCGGGCCCTTCCAGCGGGTGGGATTGCGGAACGACTCGGTGGCGGACGTCTCCACGATCATGCGGGCCGGACGGTCGGACCGTACCCACACCAGACCCGCGTGCGCTGTCACGTCACCGGCCTGCACACCCCACTCGGCCCGCGGGCGCCCCGACCGGGCGAACGCCGGGGCGGCCCCGGCGACGGACGGCACGGCCAGCGCCGCCGGCACGGCGAGCGAGCCGCGCAGCACACTGCGGCGGCGAGGGGACGGGCTCGGTTGAGGGTGGGACATGGATGCGCCTCCAGTGACAGGTCCGACCAGTGTGCAGGGCAACAACTAGTGGTGCGCGGCGGCGCACACACAAACCACAAGTGAACAACTGCCCATGGGTGCAAGGGAACCGGTGTGCGAAGGCCGCGTCGCCCGGATCGGTGGCGGCAGCGGCCGAGACCCCGAGCCGCAGGTCTAGGTCGCAGGTCGCAGCGCCCGGCCCCTCCGCCCGAGGCCGGAGGACCGATGCCGGAAGATCGCCGGGTGTCTACGCTCGGCGGCAGAGGCGCGTGGCCGAGCGCGCCCGTCGAAGGGGGACCCGTGCCCGTCAACGGTCAGAGCCACATACGCATCGCCCGCCCGTCCCGCGACCTCGCGGCGGCGGAGCGCTTCTGGGTCGCGGGCCTCGGCCTCGACGTCGTATGGCGTGCGCGGGGCGGCGGCGCTCCCGGTGAGCACGACCTGCTGATGGCGGGCTGGCCGGACGCCTCCTGGCATCTCGAACTCGTCCACGAGGCCGACAAGCCGGTCCTGCCCCGCCCCACGGAGGAGGACCTGCTCGTCATCTACCTCGACGAGCAGGTCCCCGACAGCTTGGTGGCCCGCCTGGAGGAGCACGGCGGCACGCGCGTCCAGTCACCCAACCCGTACTGGAACGAGTGGGGCGCCACCGTCGAGGACCCCGACGGCTACCGCCTGGTGCTCTGCACGCGCGCGTGGGCCAACTCCTGACACGGCCGCTTGATACGGCAACTCCGTACGGCTACGTGTACGTCCTCCTCACCTCGCGCTCCCGGCGTCCATGGCCCGGCCGCCGGAGTGCGGGCGGGTCTCCGGTGACTCCTCACCGGGGCGGGCCACCTCTCCGGCGTCGGCGAGCCTGACGAGCTCGGTGAGCCAGCCCGGGGCCTGACCGCCGTCCATGACGGGTCCGGCGCCGGCGGCTCCCGTGGCGTTCAGCGTCATGGAGGGCTGCCGCTCCGTTCCGGCGCCCGGTGACGGTGCCGGCGCGGGTGCCGCGCCCGCGTCCTCCGCGATCGTGATGTGTACCTGCATGGCCGTCCCCTCGCCTAGTTGAGAACCGCGTACCGGCCTTCGAAGTTCATCTGGGTGCTCCCGATGTTCTTCACCGTCAGCCAGTACGTGACCGTGGTGGCCGAGGCGCGCTCCACCTCGGTCTCCCACTCGATCTGCGGGCTGCCGGTCTGCGGTGACGTCGGCATGAAGTACCAGATGACGTGCCAGCCCTGCGGCCAGTTGAAGGTGAACCAGCGCCCGGTCTGTCCGGGGTTGAGTGTGCCGGTGAACTGTGTGCCTACGCGCATCGTCGTTTTCCTCTCAGCGTCCGAGAACCGCGAATCACCATCCGAGAACCGCGAACCGGGCCTCGAAGTCGACCGGGTCGGCCACGAGGTTGGTCACGTCGATCCAGTACGTCGCGTACGTGTCGTTGGCCCGCTCGACCCGGACCTTCCAGCCGATCTGCGGGGCGCCGGTGCGCGGACTGGTCGGGACGACCGTCCACACCACGTGCCAGTGGGCGGGCCAGTTGAAGGTGAACCAGCGGCCGGTACGGTGCCCGGCGAGGGTGCCCCGGAACTGGACGCCGACCCAGCTGCTCGTCTGGAGGGCCGCCGGGACGAGCTGCCGCAGGTCCGGCCGCCTGCCGATCCGCTGGGTCGCCGGGCGGCCCGGTGCGTCCTGCTGCACCGACCCGGTGGAGCGCAGCAGCTGGCGGGCCCGCGAGGGAGACAGCGGGATCCGGCCCGCCGCACGCAGGACACCCTGGGTGCTCGCGACCGCCCCCACGACGATCGGCGACGCGCTGGACGTACCGCTGAACTGGTCCGTGTACCAGAAGTCCCGATCGGCGCCCGCCTGAAGGTCGCCGTACCCGGCGGTGGTCACCTCACGCCCCCAGCCCTGGGCGTCCACGCAGGCACCGTAGTTGGAGAAATCGAGCCGGGAGCGGTCCGGGCCGTGCTGACGGCCGTGGGTGCCGGGCGGCGGCGCCCCGGCACCGACGATGACGGCGCCCGCGTCCAGCGCTGTGCGCCGGAAGGGGTTGCGCCACCAGGCGGGGAAGCCGGCCCGCGGGGTGTCGTAGTCGGCGTGGTCCAGGTTCTCCGCGCCGTTGCCCGCGGCCTCGACGACGGTGATGCCCTTGTTCACGGCGTAGCGGATGGCCAGGTAGTCGTCCGGCCACCATTCGACGGCGATGTACCCGATCTGGCCGACGCCGGTCGCGTGCGGCCCCGCGCGGTGGATCTCAAGCAGGATGATGTCGCCGGGGCCGAGCCGGTCGGCGGCGTTGCGGATCGCCGTGGCCGTGGGAATGGAGAAGGCGGACGCGCTGGTGACGGCGTCGGGCGCGATGCCGGTGATCCCGAACGCGTTGACGTCGCCGCCGATCTCGCCGAGCACCGCGGTGCCGTGATCGGTGTCCGTGCTGCCCGTGCCGGAGACGATGCCGCCCTGGTTCAGGCGCAGGTCCTCGTGGGTGAAGCGCCAGCCCCACTCGCAGTCGATCACCCGGACGCCGGCGCCGCGCCCACCCGCGAGGGTCCACGCGTACCGGGCGTCCACGCCTCCCGGAGCCGCGTCGAGGTAGCCCTGCCGGGCGGTGAAGTCCGGGGTCACGGGCGGTGCGTCGGCGCCCGTCGGCAGCATGTCGTTGAGCGGCGGAAGCTCTGCCTCCGCGCTCTCCTTCTTCGGGACGACCTCGGGGACGGCCAGGGCGGCGGCGGGCTTGACGTAGGCACCCTCCACGGCGTCCGACGCGCGGAGCCGCTCGGCCAGCGCGTCCAACTGGTCCTCCGGGGCGTCGACATGGAAGAAGAGCGCCATCCGGTCGAGTATCTCCGGCATGGCGTCGTCGGCCCCCGCGGCCTCCGGCAGCGGCCCCGCCTGGGCGCGCAGCCTCTCCTGGTCCACACCGAACAACGGCCGGATGGTGACGTCCTCCTGGGCCGCCACGGCATCGAGACCGCTGACGGAGATGTCCGCCACGGCACTCGCACCGGTCTCAGTGATGCGTACCCCGGCGTCGGCGCGCGTGACGCACACCAGCTCAGGGCGTCCGAAGAGTGGTCCGATTTCTGGAGCCGGGCTGCTGTTCCCCCGGCTGTTGCCCGCACCTGATCGCTGTGGCACAGCTGACTCCTTCACCACGTCACGGAAGGTCCGCCGGTGGTTTCACATAGGCGGCCTCGACTGCCGGGTGGCCGCGCAGGGCCGTGGCCACGGCCTCGGCGTCCACGCCGGCGGGGACGGCGACCCGTTGCCATCCGATGAGGGCCGGGTCGTCGGCGCCGGGGTGCAGCGGCTCCGCCGTCACGCCGAACCACCGCTCCAGAAGGCTGCTGACGTCCAGCACACCCGTGGAGTCCGCGGTCGCGGCACGCGGCGGGGTGCGGAGCTGGACGATGACTTCGGCCTCGGCCACAGGTCTGCTCCCCCCGGACTACTCCGGCACCGTGTCCGAGCGGCTCGCTCAGGTCACCGGGCCCGGACGACGGCGCTCGCGGTCACCGGGCCCGGCTGACCCTAATGACGTGCTGTAACCGGACCGTCCCCGCGCCGTCACCGCGTCCGGGATCGGCCCCGGCGAGCAGCCGTACCCCCTCGGCGATCCGGGCGGGGGTGAGGTGGGCGTAGCCGAGCACGAGGCGCACCCCGGGGGCGTCGGCCGAGCCGTAGTCGCTCAACGGGCGGACCGCGACCCCGGCCGCGGCTGCCCGCCGCAGGAAGTCGGCCTGCGAGCCCCGTTGCCGGGGCAGCCGGGCGATGACGTGCAGTCCGGCGGCGATGCCGGACACCTCCGTACCGGGAAAGTGCTCGTCGAGGGCGGCGACGAGCGCGTCCCTGCGTTCCCGGTAGGCACGCTGACAGCGGCGCAGGTGGCGGTCGTAGTCGCCGCGTTCGACGAAGCGCGCGAGCACGGCCTGGTCGAGCACCGGATTGCCCAGGTCCATCATGCGTTTGCGGGCGACGACCTCATCGGTCATCGACTCCGGTACGAGCAGCCAGCCGAGGCGAAGCCCCGGGGCGAGCGACTTGCTGACCGAGCCCGTGTAGGCCACGTGCCCGGGGTCGAGGCCTTGCAGCGCGCCCACCGGGGCTCGGTCGTAGCGGAAGTCCCCGTCGTAGTCGTCCTCGATGACCAGACCGTCCACGGCCCGCGCCCAGTCCAGGAGTTCGGCGCGCCGCCCGGCCGAACAGCCGATACCCAGCGGGAACTGATGCGCGGGCGTGGTGACGACCGCCCGCAGGCCCCGCTCCCGCAGTGCGCCGATGACGACACCCTCCTCGTCCAGGGGCACCGGCGCCGTGGCCACGTCCGCCGAGGCGAACAGCTCGCCGTGCTGCGGGCTCCCGGGGTCCTCGACGCCCACGGTGCGCACCCCGCGCGCGTGCAGCACGAAGCCCACCAGGGCCATGGCCTGCGCCACGCCGGAACAGACGACGATCGCCTCGGGGTCCGCGACCACGCCCCGGCGGCGTACGAGCAGTTCGGCGAGGGCCGTACGCAGCCGGGGCAGGCCCCGCGGGTCCGGGTACCCGAGCGCGTGGTGAGGGAGTTCGGCCAGGACGCCGCGGTGCGCGGCCGCCCACGCGGCGCGCGGGAACAGGGACAGATCGGGGGTGCCGGCGATGAAGTCCACGCGCGCGTGGACTTCGCGTGGTGCCAGATCGCGTGCACCCGGTGCGGCCTTCCGTGCCGCGCCGCCCACCCAGGTGCCCGCGCCGCGGTCGCTGCGCAAATAGCCCTCGGCCGTCAACTGCTCGTACGCCTCCGTGACGAGCCCCCGTGAGACGCCCAGGTCGGCGGCGAGCTCACGGCTGGAGGGCAGCCGTGTCCCCGACGCAAGGCGCCCGGACCGCACCGCCTCGCGCAGCGCCGACTGCAGGCTGCGGCCACGGCTGCGGGCGGGTGCGGCCGCGGCGGGGAGCAGCAGCTCCCAGGCGGCGGTCCCGGAGGCTCGGCCCGAACTCGATGGCACCGGGATGCGCCTCCTTGGTGTGACGGCGGACGGGCGGGACGCGCGAAGTCGCCCGAGGGGGCCCGAAGTGGTCCCCGAAACGGCCCCGGGAGTGGACCTTAAACCGATCCGCGTCCGTTCCTAACGTCGGGGACATGAACGCGAACCTGACACGCGGGTCACTCCTCGCGGCCCTCGCCTGCCTCCTCGTCGGCGGCTCCTTCACCGCCAACAGCCTCCTCGGCGACTACCCGTACGCGGGCGGCCAGTTCCTGCGCTACGGCCTGGCCTGCCTGCTGCTCCTGCCGCTGCTCGGGCGGGGCGGCACGGCGCCGCTCCGCCGCCTCACACGCCGCCAGTGGGGGCGGCTCGCCCTGCTCGCCGCCGTCGGCATGGTCGGTTTCAACCTGGCGATCCTCGCCGCCGAACGCTCGGCGGAACCGGCCGTACCGGGCGTCTTCGTGGGCTGCGCCCCGGTCGTCGTGGCGGTCATCGTGCCGCTCCTCGCGGGCCGCCGGCCACAGCGCCTGGTCATGTACGGGGCGCTGATCGTGGCCGTCGGAGCCTTCACCGTGCAGGGGTGGGGCCGTACGGACGGGCTCGGCATCCTGTTCTCCGTGTGCGCGCTGGCGGGCGAGGTCGGCTTCGCGGTCCTCGCCGTCCCCGTGCTGCGCCCGCTCGGCCCGAAGCTGCTCTCCGCGACGGTCTGCGGGATCGCCGCAGCCGAGTCCGCCGCCATCGGTGTCGTGGTCGACGGCGGGGACTGGCTGCGGATGCCCGGCACCACGGAGGCGGCCGCCCTGCTGTGGCAGGCGGCGATCGTCACCGTCATCGGCTTCGTCTGCTGGTACTCGGGCATCCAGCGCATCGGCGCCGAGCGGGCCACCCTCTTCTCCGGTCTCATTCCCGTGGCGGCCGCCTTCACCGCCCCGATGGTCGGCACCGGCACCTACGGAGTCCCGCAAGCCGTGGGCAGCGCGCTCGTCGGCGCCGGGGTGGCCCTGGGCTCCGGCGTGCTACGCGGCCGGCGTACGGCGGCAGGTGTCGAGGACGACGCGCGAGACGAGAGCCGGGTCGTCGTTCATCGGGACGTGACCGCAGCCGGGCAGCCGCACCAGACGCGCCTCGGGGACGGCGTGCTTCGCACGGACGCCCTGGCGGCGCAGCAGGATCCGGTCGCGCGAGCCCCACGCGACGGTGACCGCGATGCCGGGCACGTCGTCGCCGAAGAGCACGTCTCGCCCGGCGGCCAGGGTCTGCTCGAACCCCTTGGCGTCGCGCAGCGCGAGCGTCTCGGCGACGACGGCCTCGGGTGAACGGCGCCCGGGGTGGGCGTAGATGGTGCTGGTCAGCGCCGCACGTCCGGCCATGCTCCGCGAGAGCCGTTCGATCAGCGGCAACGGAAGCAGCCGCGCGCCGTGCCGCATGGCGAGCAGGGTGTTGAACGCGTAACGCCGCTCACCGGGCGTCCAGAAGCCCGCGGGGGACAGTGCGGTGACCGAGCGCACGAGCTTCTCCCGGCCGAGTTCCAGGGCGAGCAGACCGCCCAGCGAGTTGCCGGCCACATGCGGACGCTCGATGTCCAGGGCCTCGCACAGCGCGCCGAGCACGGACACCACCGTCGTGATGTCGTAGGGCAGCCCGTCGGGCAGGGCGGGGGACTCCCCGAAGCCGGGCAGGTCCACGGCTATCACGTCGTACTCCGCGGCCAGAATGCCGAGCACCGGGTCCCACGCCTGACGGTGGTGCCCGATGCCGTGCAGCAGGAGCAGCGGCTCGCCCTCGCCCGTGCGTTCGCAGGCCACGGACAGCGTCCGTGGGCCGCCCGGCGTTTCGACGCTGAAGGACACCTCTGCGGCCATTGCTGCTCCAGTCCCCGTCGCCGGACGACGGTCTCAGACACCTTAGACACCTTGTCAGCAACAATTACCGCTCAGTAGCCTCCAGTTCAAGAGGGTGGGGACAACGGCCGCAGGGCCGGTGTGGGGCGTGACGCACCGAATTCGCCTGGACACCGCGTGGCCCGTCGGCTGGGATGGAGGAGTGGCGACCGACACCGTGACCGACGTCTTCGAGGAACACCGGCCCGTCCTGATGGGCGTGGCCTACCGCATGCTCGGCCGGGTGGCAGACGCCGAGGACGTGGTGCAGGACTCCTGGCTGCGCTGGGCGGCGGCCGACCGATCCCAAGTACGCGAACCACGTGGCTACTTGGTGCGTGTCACCACCCGGCTCGCCATCGACCGCCTGCGCCACGCGCAGTCCCGGCGCGAGTCCTATGTGGGGCAATGGCTGCCGGAGCCCCTCGTCACGGACTTCGGACCGACCGTCCCCGACACCGCCGAGCGGGCCGTGCTCGCCGACTCCGTGTCCATCGCCGTCCTGGTCGTCCTGGAGTCCCTCTCGCCCCTGGAGCGCGCGGTGTTCGTGCTGCGGGAGGCCTTCGGGTTCCCCTTCTCGGAGATCGCCCTCACCCTGGACCGCGGCGAGCCCGCCGTGCGCCAGCTCGCGGCGCGGGCCCGCAAGCACGTCGAGGAGGGCAGGCCGCGCTATGCCGTGGATCCGGACGAGCGCAGGGACCTGACCGAGCGGTTCCTGGCCGCGGCGACCAGCGGCGACCTGGACGGTCTGATGTCCCTGCTCGCTCCGGGCGTACGTCTCGTCGGCGACAGCGGCGGCAAGGCCAAGGCCCCACTGCGGGTCATCGAGACGGCCGACAAGGTGGGCCGTTTCCTCAACGGCGCGGCCCGCAGGGGCGTACCGGCGGACGCGGAGCTGGAGGCCCGCTTCCTTGAGGTCAACGGCGCGAGCTCCGTCCTCTTCCTGGTCGACGGCAAGCCGCACTCCCTCTTCCAGCTGGACGTCGTCGACGGACGGATCACGTACGTCTACATCATCCGCAACCCGGACAAGCTGGTAGGACTCGTCCCCTAGGCCGCACATGACGGACCCCCGCCTGTACAGGGCGGGGGTTTTTGTCTTGTTCGGCACGGCTGCGTGACCCGACACCAACAACGCGTGAATGCTCTGTGGCATCGTCCCTGTGCGCGCTGTAACGGATCCAGGATTGGTCTTGACCAAGGGTGGGTGCCGCTCTATCGTCGCAGAGATAGTGCAGGAACCTTTAATAAACAAGGGCGCTAAAAAGCCGCCGGCACACGGCGATTGCGGAGGACAGGGTGGGGACCACGCAGCTGGAAACGGCACCGGAGCCGAAGTACTGGCACCTCAAGACCGTGCTCAGCGAGGCACTCGACTCCGAGTTCGCCGTCGGCGAGATCCTGCCCAACGAACGTGATCTCGCCGCCCGGTTCGGTGTCGCCCGCGCCACGCTCCGCCAGGCACTCGAACAGCTGGAGCTCGAAGGCAGGCTGCAGCGCCGTCGCGGGGTCGGCACGACCGTCGCCCCGCCGCGGATGGGTGTGGCCGTCGGATCCGCACAAGGCACGTGGCCGGGCGAGGTCGGCGACGCCTGGCAGCCCGCCGACTGCGCACCGGCGGTCCCGCCCGCGGAGGTGGCCCGCATGCTGGCGGCCGACCCCGACGAGCAGGTGCACGTGGTGCGCCGTACGCGCGTCTCGCACGGCCAGCCCGTCGCCGCCGAGCTGCTGTACGTGCCGATGTCATCCGTCGCGGAGCTCTCCGCCATCGACGCGCCGTCGGGACCGGCACGCGCGCGTGGCGTGCTGCGCGAGCTGCACCGGCTCGGCCTCGAAGGCCAGGACCGCGCCGTCGAGCTCGGTTCGGCCCGCGCGGACGACGCCAAGGCGCTCGACCGACTGCCCGGAGCGCCGGTCCTCGTCGTGACGACCCGCTTCTTCGCCGAGGGACGCACCGCCGCGGTATCCGTGGCGACGTACCGCGCGGACACCTGCCGCCTCACGTTCGGCGACGCGGGCGGCGTCGAAATTCACCACGGTCCGGAGCGCCGGGCTTCCTGAGCCCCGACTCGGCGCGGCGTCTCAGCGCCGCGCCGTGACCGTTCCCTCGACCGCGAACAGTTGCTCTTCGACGTGGTCGAGGGCGAGCCGCAACGCACCCGTCGCGACCGCCGCTTCGCCGAGCATCGACAGGGCGACCCGGGGCGGCCGCAGGCAGTAACGCGCCAACTCGCGGCGCAGCGGCTCCAGTACGCCGTCCAGACCGGCGGCCCAGCCGCCCACGACGACCAGCTCCGGATCCAGGGCGAGCACCAGCGCCGCGACGTCGTGCACCAGGCGCTGGATGAACCGCTCGACGGCCTGCCGCGCCCGCTCGTCACCCTCGCGCGCGTGGGCGAAGACCTCCGCCACCGCCTGCTCGTCGAGCGGGTGCAGCGGTTCGTCCGTGGTGGACAGGAGCGTCTCCGGGGTCACGTCACGGCCAAGGAGATGCAGCGCGCCGATCTCGCCCGCGGCGCCGCCGTAGCCGCGGTGCAGCCGTCCGCCGATCAGCGCACCGGCTCCCGGGCTGAGGCCCGCGAGGACGAACACCACGTCGTCGGACTCGGTCGCCGCACCCTTCCAGTGCTCGGCCACGGCCGCCGTGTTCGCGTCGTTCTCCACCAGGACCGGGCACTTGAAGGACCGGCGAAGGCGCTCGCCCAACTGCAGCCCCGTCCACTCGGGCAGCGCGGTGCCAAGGCGGACCGTGCCGTCCGCCTCCACGATGCCGGGGCTGCCGACGCCCACCGCGCGCAGGGAGCTGCGGGCGATCCCGCCGCGGCGCAGCAGATCGGCGACCGCCATGCGCAGCCGCTCGAGGCGCTCGTCGGCCGGGGCGGTCTCGTCGACGGCCTTGGCGGCCGAGCCCAGCACGCGGCCGTCCAGATCCGAGAGGACCGCGGCGACCCGGTGCGGGCCGATCTCCAGGCCGAGCAGATGCCCCGCCTCGGCCCGGAAGCGGAACCTCCGCGCGGGCCTTCCCTGGCGTCTGGCCGCGCCTTCCTCGGCGGCGGTCTCCACCACGAGCCCGGCCTCGATGAGCCCCTCGACCACGCCCTCGACGGTCGGCCTGGAAAGCCCCGTCACCCGGGTGATCTCGGTGAGTGTCGCGAAGTCCGCCGCACGCAGCGCGTGCAGCACCACCGCGGAGTTGATCCGCCGCAGCAGAGAGGGATCCCCGCCGGTCAGCCGCCCCAACGTCCGTCCTCCCAGCTCGTGCGCATGATGGGCGGATCGTACTCGCCGGGACCGGCCACTGCGAGCGCCGGGCCCACCTGTGACACAGAGTGCCGATCGTCCTTCGCCCTCACCCGGGTGCCACAAAACCGGATTCGTACGCGGCGATGACCGCCTGCGTTCGGTCCCGGGCCCCCAGCTTCGCCAGGACGGAGCTCACGTGCGACTTGACCGTCTCGGCGCCGACGATCAGCTCCCGCGCGATCTCCGCGTTCGACAGGCCGCGTGCCATGAGGCGCAGCACGGCCGACTCGCGCTCGGTGAGCGCGGCCCGGTCCAGGGCGTCCCTGGCCGCGGCGTTGCCCGGCCGCCGCCCGTACTCCCCGGCCAGCTGCCGTACCGCCGCGGGGAACAGCAGCGACTCGCCCTCCGCGACCAGCCGGACGGCGTTCACGATCTCCGCGGGGCGGGCACGCTTCAGGAGGAAGCCGTCGGCACCCGCGCGCAGCGCCTCGTACACGTACTCGTCGTTCTCGAAGGTCGTCACGACGAGGATCTTCGGGGGGTCCTGCACGGTGCGCAGGACCGCACGCGTGGCCTCGATGCCGTCCAGGAGCGGCATGCGGACGTCCATCGCGACCACATCCGGCCGCAGTTGGCGCACGAGCGGAATCACCGCGGCGCCGTCGGCCGCCTCACCGACCACCTCGATGTCGGGCTGCGCCTCGAGGACGGCGCGCAGCCCGGCACGTACGAGGGGTTCGTCGTCGACGAGGAGGACGGTGACCGGCATCCGGTCAGCGTAGATCACCCCAGGGGCAGCAGGACATGCACCTGCCACTCGCCCTCGCGGGGGCCCGTGGTGGCCCGGCCGCCGAGCAGCGTGGCCCGTTCCCGGATGCCGCGCAGTCCGCTGCCGCCACGCCCGGTGGCCTCTCCTGCCGTGGGCAGGGGATTGCGTACGTCGATCTCCAGGGCCGTCGCGTCGACCGCGAGCCGCACCCGCACCGGAACAGGACCGCAGTGGCGCAGCACGTTCGTGAGGGCCTCCTGGAGCATGCGGTAGGCCTCGCGGGACACCGGACCGGGCATCTGGTCCAAGGGGCCGGTGACCTCGGTGTCGACCTTCGCCCCCGAAGCGCGCGCGGAGTCCAGGAGTTGACCGGCGTCGGCGAGCGTGGGGCGGCGGCTCGCGGGCCGGCCGTCCTCCCGCAGCACGCGCAGGACGCGCTCCAGGTCTTCCAGGGCGGCACGGCCCGTCTCCTCGATCGCGCCGAGCGCGCGGTCGGTGAACTCCGGGTCCGCGGCGGCCCGCGCGGCGCCCGCCTGGACGACCGCGACGGTCAGCGCGTGCCCGATGGAATCGTGCAGTTCGCGGGCGATGCGGTTGCGTTCGAGGAGCTGCTCGGTGCGCTCCTCCAAGGCGGCCAGCCGCTCCTTGGGGGAGGGGCCGAGCAGCCGTCGCGCGGCCACCGCCATCAGCCGGCCAGCCACCACGACGAGCGCGAGGAGGAGCAGCAGCGGAAGGGGGGCGAGCAGCGCGTTCGTCCAATGCGGGGCGGGAAGGGGGAGAAGCGCACCGGGGTCCTCGCCGGGTTCCGTCACCGACCCGATGAGGGCCAGCATCGTCCCCATCAACTGCACCGTGCAGAACGCCGCGACGGCGCCGGCCTCTAGACGCAGCACGAGCCACACGGCCGTCCTGCCCCGTTCCCGCCAGGACGCGGAGGGAGCCACGGACACGCCGGGATCCTCGGCGGTGCCCGGCACGCGCGCGTGCTGCCCCGGAAACAGCATCAGGCGGGCCTGCAGCCCCTCCGCCCGGCGTATGGACGGCAGGACGGCGACGGCCGCCGCCAGCGGTATCGGCTGGAGAGCGATCAGTATCCAGTCGAAGAACGAAGGGTCGCTGAGCCCGGGGTAGATGAACGAGATGGTCAAGGGAACGGCCGCGCCGATGAGCAGGTGCAGCCAGCGCGTGTAGGTCACCGCGCGGGTGAGCGGCCTGAGGAAGCGGGGCATCACGTCATCGTGCCAGCCACCCGCCGCTGCCCGGCTCCCCCATGAGGGGGAGACGCGATCCCCGGGCGGGGGAAGCCCCACCGCCCTCCCGGCCGCCAGTCTGAGCCCATGACCAGCATCGACGTCCAAGACCTCAGCAAGGAGTACGGCACCACCCGCGCGGTGGACGGACTGACCTTCACCGTCCGCCCGGGGAAGGTCACCGGATTCCTCGGCCCCAACGGCGCGGGCAAGTCCACCACCATGCGGCTCGTCCTCGGCCTCGACCGGCCCACCTCGGGTACGGCGACCGTGGGGGGCCGTCCCTACGCGGCCATCGACGAACCCCTGCGCCACGTGGGGGCCCTGCTCGACGCCCAGGCCGCGCACGGATCGCGTACCGCACGGAACCATCTCCTCGCCCTGGCCGCCGCCAACCGCATCCCCGTCCGGCGCGTGGACGAGGTCCTCGAAGAGGCCGGGCTCGCCACCGTCGCGGGACGCCGGATCAAGACGTTCTCCCTCGGCATGCGCCAGCGCCTGGGGATCGCGGCCGCGCTGCTCGGCGACCCGCGCGTCATCATGCTGGACGAGCCGTCCAACGGCCTCGACCCCGAGGGCATCATCTGGATCCGCGAACTCCTGCGCCGCCTCGCCCGCGAGGGCCGGACGGTCCTCGTGTCGAGCCACCTCATGAACGAGACCGCCACGTTCGCCGACCACTTGGTGGTCCTCGGCCGCGGAAAGCTGCTCGCGGACACCTCGATGGCCGACTTCATCGCGGCACACAGCAGCCCGCGGGTGCGGCTGCGCACCCCGGAGGGCGAACGGCTGCGCGGCCTGCTGCGGGACAAGGGGTACGCGGTGACGCACGGGGAGGACGACCGCTGGACCGTGGACGGCGCGAAGGCCGACGAGATCGGCCCCATCGCGGCCGGCCACGGCATCCCGCTCCTCGAACTCTCCGACCAGCAGGCCTCCTTGGAGCAGGCCTACCTGGCCCTCACCGCCGACGACGCCGAGTTCGCCGCCGCCCCTTCGACGCCCCGCCAGGAGGCCTGACCATGCAGACGACCGCCGTGCTCCGCTCGGAGTGGATCAAGATCAAGTCGGTGCGAGCCAGCCTCGGGTCGCTCATCGCCGTCTTCGCGGCCACCGTCGCCGTCACCGTGCTCGCGTTCGCCGCGGTCGGCACGGCGGAGGCGGACAACGCCGACTACGAACCGCTCTTCGGCGCCTTCTACGCGCTCAACTTCGGCCAGATCGCCGCCATCAGCTTCGGCACGACGGCGATGTCCTCCGAGTACCTGAACGGCGCCCTGCGGATCTCGCTCTCCGCGGTGCCGCGCCGAGGTCTCTTCTACGGGGCCAAGGTCGCGGTGGTGGGCGCCCTGGCCCTCGCTGTCGGAGTCCTCACCAGCTTCGTCGGCTTCCTGACCGGTCAGGCCTTCCTGGGGGAGTACGCCATCGGCCTCGGCCACGACGGCGCGGTACGGGCATGCGTCGGCGGCGGCGTCTACCTCGCGCTCATGGCGCTGCTCGCCGCCGGCCTGACCGTGCTGCTGCGCAGCGGGGTCGCCGTGCTGAGCATCCTCATCCCGTTCACGCTCATCGTGTCCTTCGTGGTCGGGGACGTGGCGAGCGGCGTCGCGGAGTTCCTGCCCGACCGGGCGGGGCAGCAGGTGCTCCACGAGAACCCGGCCGGAACTCTCGGCCCCTGGGCGGGGCTTGCCGTCACCGCGGCATGGGCGGCCGCCGCGCTCCTCGCGGGCTGGTGGGCGCTGCGGCGGCGCGACGCGTGAGGCAGGTGTCCGGATGGTGACGGGTGGGGCCTGACGGTGGGCCAGTTGTCAGTGGCGGCCGGTTTACTGGGTGCCATGAGTACCGCAGAGCATCTCGCCGCGATCGACCTGCTGCGCTCACGGGAGTTCCCCGCGGAGCACGGCAGGTCGCCGTCCGGCGTCGGCGGTCCCGGGTATCACATCGCCGAGTTACTGACGAGTGGCGACTTCTGGGATGACGACGGCACGGAGTGGGAGGCGACGTCGGATCAGTACGACGCCGAGCGCGACGCCCTGACGGTCCTGCTCGCCGAGCGCTGGGGGGCGCCCCAGATATTCAGCCTGGCAAGCATCTTCGAGCGGGCGCAGGGCGATGCGTACGGCTACGGGGGCGAGGACGATGGGGATGAAGACGGCGGGGGCCAGGCCCCTGAGGGCGAGGACATACCGGAGCCGTGGGGGTCGCTGAGCTCCTCGGTGCCTGACCTCCACCTGTGGCGGGCCGACGGGCGGTGGCTAGCTCTCGGTGTCTCGCAATGGGACAAGGAGTTGCCGTTCCAGCTCCTCGCCATGGTCACGGAGATCGATCCGCCGTAGCGGGGGCTTTCTCTCGGCGCGGCAGGAGCGCCGGAACGCCGGAGCGCAGGGTGCGTCCCCAGAAGGGCGCCCGAGCCTCGCTCTCGGAGCCGAGACCGGTCCGGCGTATCACCTCGGGGCCGGAGGTTGACGGCGGCCATGGGGTGACGGGTGATGTCCGCCTCGCGCCGGCGCCGCAGCACGAGGCGGGGTGCCTGGTCAGGGGCGCCGCGGGCCCGAATCGGCGGCGAGACCGAGCTCGTCACCGGCGCGCGGCGCGAAGTGGCGGGCCACCTCCGCGTCGCTCACCTGCGTGAGCTCGGCGGGGGACCAGTGCGGGTCACGGTCCTTGTCGACGACCTGGGCACGGATGCCCTCGACCATGTCGGGCGCCCCGATCGCGGTGGCCGACACGCGGTACTCCTGGTCGAGCACCTGCTCCAGGGAGGCGAGGGCACGGGCCCGGCGCAGAGCGGCGAGCGTGACCTTGAGGGAGGTCGGTGACTTGGCGAGGATGGTCTCGGCCGTCTCCTTGGCCGCGCGGTCACCGGAGTTGTAGAGCCGGTCGACGATCTCCTCGACGGAATCGGCGGAATAGCAGGCGTCGATCCACGCGCGGTGGGCCGCGAGTTCACCTTCGGGCGCGGCGACGGCGTACTCCGCGACCACCTGGCTCACGTCGGCGCCGGCCAGCGCGGCCGTGAACTCCGGCAACCGGTCCGACGGCACGTAGTGGTCGGCGAGACCGCACAGAAGGGCGTCGCCCGCGCCCACCGCCGAGCCGGTCAGCGCGAGATGGGTGCCGAGTTCGCCGGGTGCCCGCGACAGCAGGTACGTACCGCCGACGTCCGGGACGAAGCCGATCCCCGTCTCCGGCATGGCGATCCGGGACCGCTCAGTGACGATCCGCACGCTGCCGTGCGCCGACACGCCGACCCCGCCGCCCATCACGATGCCGTCCATGACGGCCACGTACGGCTTCTGGAAGCGGGCGATACGGGCGTTGAGCCGGTACTCGTCACGCCAGAACGCCACGGAATCGGCGCCGCCGCCCGCACGGATGTCATCGTGGATGGACCGGATGTCACCCCCGGCACACAGCCCCCGCTCACCGGCCCCGGTCAGGACGACAACGCCGACGCTGTCGTCCCGCTCCCAGCCGGTGAGCGCGTCGTCCATCAGCCGGACCATGGCGTGGTTGAGGGCATTGATGGCACGGGGACGGTTGAGGACGATGTGCCCCGCGCGGCCGTGGGTGCGCAGGAGGACGGGTGCTTCGTCGGAGTCAGCGGTGGACATGGGGCAGGTGGCTCCTTCGACGACGGATGATTCGACCGGCCGGCACATGAGGGACTGCGCCCGCACAGATCGAATCTACGTCCTGGCTTCGCCGGACGCCTGACCGCGCCCCCCTCCGGCGTCAGGGCGTGTGGAAGGCGACCTCTGGGTTGGCCTTCGAGGGGCCGTTCAGGAGCGGGCTTGGCCGGTCGCGGAGGTGCTGGTCGAAGAAGGCCGTCACGTAGCCGGTGGTGATCTCTCCCGATCGCTTGCCGGAGAGCGGGGCCGATGGGTCGGTCCTGTTGAGCTGACCGCCGAGAATCGGCAGGTCGGTGAAGGTGAGGTGCCCGGAGTCCGCGACCGTGAGCCAGCGCTTCCAGCCGTGCAGGCGGTCCCACTGGCGGGGCCAAGTGGCGTCTTCGGCGGAGGGGTTGTGGTCCTTGCGGGTGCCGAGCATGAGGACGGGACGGCCGGTACCGGCCGGCGGGACGGGGGCGAAGAACGTGCCGTCCAGGTTGGTGGCGGCGCGCACGCGGGGGTCCGTTCCTGCGGCCACGGCTGCCGCGTTGCCGCCGAGCGAGTGCCCGGCCGCGCCGATCCGCCGGGTGTCGATGAGCGCCGCGTAGTCGGTGCGCCGCCCCTCGCCGGGCCGGGACCGGCCGGTCAACTCGTCGATGGTGAAAGAGATGTCGGCCGCCCGGTTCCGCGCGGCCTTGGCCAGCATCTCCTTCTCCCCGGCGTCGCCGTTCGGTGCCTGCTCCACCTTCTTGCAGGCGACACAGGTGCGCAGGCGCGAGGAGCCGCCCTTGCCCGGGAACTCCGTTCCGAAGGCCTCGTACGCGTGGTCGACGAGGGCGACGACGTAACCGTGGGAAGCCAGCGTCTCCGCGAGAGTGCTGAGGGTGGCGCGGTGCAGAGTGAAACCGGGGGAGAGGACGATCAGCGGGTGCCTGCCTTTGGCGGGGCGGGCGTCGGAGCGGGCGTTGGTGCGTACGGAGGCCAGCTGCTCGGCCTCGTACAGCTTG
Organism: Streptomyces sp. NPDC054872; assembly: GCF_053610705.1. Taxonomy (NCBI): domain Bacteria; kingdom Bacillati; phylum Actinomycetota; class Actinomycetes; order Kitasatosporales; family Streptomycetaceae; genus Streptomyces; species Streptomyces sp. NPDC054872. The sequence goes on from NZ_JBSGYY010000027.1 coordinate 112,033, forward strand.
TCCAGCTTCTGCCCCTTCAGGAGCAGTTCGGCTTCCTTGGTCGCCAGATACGGAGCACGACCGCCGTCTCCTGCGTCCTTCCGGGCCGGATAGAAGACGGACACCATCAGCTCTCGCGGCCCCGCCGATGGCACCCACGGGTCGCGGCGCTTGTCGTCCACGAGGTGGAGGGTGTCCCGTCCGATCTCGTGGGGCCCGGAAGGGCGCGGCAGGGAGAGCCCCGTGGCTTCCGTCGCCGAGGAGGAAGCGCGCCTCGCGGACGACGAGCTGCCGCCGTCCTCGGCGCAGGCCGCGACAGCGGGGGTGAGGAGGGAGAGGGTCAACAGAGCGGTGACGGCCTTGCGCCGTGCGCGGATTCTGATCATGCACCGGAGACTATGAACCGCGGAGAGCCTCCGGTAGCTACGAAGGTGTGGAGCGACCCCCTACTTTCGTCAGGGGTTCGGGGGCTCGGGGGTTCGGGGGGTGAGGGGTTGGGGGGTTCGGGGGTTCACTCCACACTGCCCTCGCTTGCCTGAAACGCCTCCAGAATCCGCTCGGCCGCGGTCGTGGCCGTCAACGTGCCCTCGCGTACCCGCTGTTCGAGGTCAGGGGCGAGGTCCCGTACCCGCGCATGCCCCCGCAGCCGGTCCAGGAGTTCGTCCCGCACCATCGTCCACGTCCAGTCGACCTGCTGATCGCGTCGCTTGGCGGCGAGGCGGCCCGTCGCGTCGAGAAGTGTACGGTGCTGCTCCAGGCGGTCCCAGACCTCGTCGAGGCCGCTGGACTCCCGGGCGCTGCAGCTCAGCACCGGCGGCGTCCAGGCGGCGTCGGCAGGGTGCATGAGCCTCAGAGCGCCCGCCAGTTCACGCGCCGCCGAGCGCGCGTCACGCTCGTGCGGGCCGTCGGCCTTGTTGATGGCGAGGACGTCCGCGAGCTCCAGGACGCCCTTCTTGATGCCCTGCAGCTGGTCGCCGGTGCGCGCCAGGCTGAGCAGCAGGAACGAGTCCACCATGTTCGCGACCGCCGTCTCCGACTGGCCCACGCCCACCGTCTCCACGAGCACCACGTCGTACCCCGCCGCCTCCATCACCACGATGGACTCGCGCGTCGCCTTCGCGACCCCGCCGAGCGTCCCCGCCGTGGGGGAGGGGCGGACGAACGCCGCCGGATCCACCGCGAGGCGTTCCATCCTCGTCTTGTCGCCGAGGATCGAGCCCCCGGTCCGGGTCGACGACGGGTCGACAGCGAGGACCGCGACCCGGTGCCCGAGCCCGGTCAGCATCGTGCCGAGCGCGTCGATGAACGTCGACTTGCCCACACCGGGCACCCCGCTGATGCCGATCCGCCGCGCCCGCCCGCTGTGCGGAAGCAACTGGGTCAGCAACTCCTGTGCGAGCGCCCGGTGTTGGGGCCGGGTCGACTCGACGAGCGTGATGGCGCGTGCGATCTGCGCCCGCTTCCCGTCCAGCACGCCCTTGACGTACGCGTCGATGTCGATCCGCGGCGCCGCCATGCTCACAGCTCGTGGCCGAGGTCGGCCGCCAGCCGCTTCACCAGGTCGTACGCGGCGTCCGGGATCACCGTGCCGGGCGGGAAGACGGCCGCCGCGCCCATCTCCAGGAGCGTCGGCACGTCCTGCGGCGGGATCACACCGCCCACGACGATCATGATGTCCTCGCGTCCCTCGGCGGCCAGCTCCGCACGCAGCGCCGGTACGAGGGTCAGGTGCCCCGCGGCGAGCGACGAGACGCCGACGATGTGCACGTCCGCCTCGACGGCCTGGCGCGCGACCTCCGCCGGGGTCTGGAAGAGCGGGCCGACGTCCACGTCGAAGCCGAGGTCGGCGAAGGCGGTGGCGATGACCTTCTGCCCGCGGTCGTGGCCGTCCTGGCCCATCTTGGCGACCAGGATGCGCGGCCGGCGACCCTCGGCCTCCTCGAAGGACCCGACGAGCGTACGGGTGCGCTCCACGGACGGGGACGAGCCTGCTTCGGTGCGGTACACACCGGAGATCGTACGGATCTGCCCCGCGTGCCGCCCGTACGAGGTCTCCAAAGCGTCGGAGATCTCGCCGACCGTGGCCTTCGCGCGGGCCGCGTCGACCGCCAGGGCCAGCAGGTTGCCCTCGAGGCCCGGGCCCGGGTCCCGCTCGGCCGCCGCCGTCAGCGCACGCAGCGCGTCCTGGCAGGCCGCCTCGTCGCGCTCCTCGCGCAGTCGCTTCAGCTTGGCGATCTGCTGGTTGCGCACGGACGAGTTGTCGACGGCACGGACGTCGATCTGCTCGTCGGTCTCCACGCGGTACTTGTTCACGCCGATGACCGGCTGACGCCCCGAGTCGATGCGCGCCTGCGTGCGGGCCGCGGCCTCCTCGACGCGCAGCTTCGGGATGCCCGCGTCGATGGCCTGCGCCATGCCGCCCGCCGCCTCGACCTCCTCGATGTGCTGCCAGGCGCGGCGCGCCAGGTCGTGCGTCAGCTTCTCGACGTACGCGCTGCCGCCCCACGGGTCGATCGTCCGCGTCGTGCCCGACTCCTGCTGGATGAGCAGCTGGGTGTTGCGGGCGATGCGCGCGGAGAAGTCGGTCGGCAGGGCGAGCGCCTCGTCGAGGGCGTTCGTGTGCAGCGACTGGGTGTGGCCCTGCGTCGCCGCCATCGCCTCGACACACGTACGCGTGACGTTGTTGAACACGTCCTGCGCGGTGAGCGACCAGCCCGAGGTCTGCGAATGGGTGCGCAGCGAAAGGGACTTGGCGTTCTTCGGGTCGAACTGCTTGACCAGCTTCGCCCAGAGGAGGCGCGCCGCGCGGAGCTTGGCGACCTCCATGAAGAAGTTCATGCCGATCGCCCAGAAGAAGGAGAGCCGCGGCGCGAACGCGTCGACGTCCAGGCCCGCCTCCTGCCCGGCCCGCAGATACTCCACGCCGTCGGCGAGGGTGTACGCGAGCTCCAGGTCGGCCGTCGCACCCGCCTCCTGGATGTGATACCCGGAGATCGAGATGGAGTTGTAGCGCGGCATCTTCTGCGAGGTGTACGCGAAGATGTCGGAGATGATCCGCATCGAGGGCTTGGGCGGATAGATGTAGGTGTTGCGGACCATGAACTCTTTGAGGATGTCGTTCTGGATGGTCCCGGCCAGCTTCTCGGGCGGTACGCCCTGCTCCTCGGCGGCCACGATGTAGAGGGCAAGGACGGGGAGCACGGCCCCGTTCATCGTCATCGACACCGTCATCTTGTCCAGCGGGATGCCGTCGAAGAGCTGACGCATGTCATAGATCGAGTCGATCGCCACGCCCGCCATGCCGACGTCACCCGTCACCCGCGGGTGGTCACTGTCGTAACCGCGGTGCGTCGGCAGGTCGAAGGCGACCGAGAGGCCCTTCTGACCGGCCGCGAGGTTGCGGCGGTAGAAGGCGTTGGACTCCTCGGCGGTGGAGAATCCCGCGTACTGGCGGATCGTCCAGGGCTGGTTGACGTACATCGTCGGGTACGGGCCGCGCAGATACGGCGCGACACCGGGGTACGTCTCCAGGAAGTCGAGGCCTTCGAGGTCGGCGCCCGTGTAGAGCGGCTTGACCGCGATGCCTTCGGGCGTCTCCCACAGGAGGTCGTCGTCGGCCTTGCCGGTGGACTCCTTGACGGCGCTGCGCCACTGGTCCTTGGAGACGTCAGAGGCGGCTTCGGACGTCAGGCCGACGCCGGAGAAGTCGGGGATCGCCATTACGCCACTCCCATGTGGTCGAGGGTGGAGGAGAGCACGGACACGGCGTCACAGCCCGCGAAGACGTACGCGTCGACGCCGGGACGCTCGGCGGGCCGTCCGGCGAGGAACACCCGCCGCGCGCCCGCCGACTTGAGCGCCTCGGCGACCTCGTCGGCCTGCTCCTCGTACAGCGCGTCGCTGGAGCAGAGGCACGCAACCGTGGCACCGCTGGCCTTGAACGCCTCGGCGGCCGTCGTCGCGTCCACCGTGACCGGCTCGTGCACGGCTTCGATGCCGCCCGCCTGGAAGAGGTTCGACGCGAACGAGGCCCGCGCCGTGTGCGCGGCGGCGGGGCCGAGCGCGGCGAGGAACACCCGGGGCCGGGTCCCCGTCGAGGCGAGGTGCGCGTCCGAGCGGGAGCGCAGGACCTCGTACGCCTCGTCGCGGCGGACGCGCGGCAGACCGCCGGACACCCCGGCGGGCGGGGCCTCGCGCTCGACCGCACGCTCCGAAAGGTTCGGGAACTCGCTGACACCGGTGATCGGTTCGCGCCGCTTCGCCAGCTTCTCGCTGCGCTTGGCCCAGGTGGCGGCGAGGCGCTCGCCGATCATGCCGGAGCGCAGGGCCGCGGCCTGGCCGCCCGCGCGCTCGATCTCCTGGAAGAACTCCCAGCCCGCGTGAGCCAGTTCATCGGTGAGCCGCTCCACGTACCAGGAGCCGCCCGCCGGGTCGATCACCTTGGCGAGGTGCGACTCCTCCAGGAGGATCGTCGACGTGTTGCGGGCGATGCGGCGCGCGAACGCGTCCGGCAGGCCGAGCGAGTGGTCGAAGGGCAGCACGGTCACCGAGTCGGCGCCGCCGACACCCGCGCCGAGGCACGCCACCGTCGTGCGCAGCATGTTCACCCACGGATCGCGGCGCGACATCATCACCGGCGAGGTCACGGCGTGCTGGCGCTGCGCACCCGCGTCCGGCGCGCCGCACACCTCGGCCACGCGGGCCCAGAGCCGCCGGGCCGCCCGCAGCTTCGCGATGGTCAGGAACTGATCGGCGGTGGCCGCGTACCGGAACTCCAGCTGGGCGCAGGCCGCCTCGACCGTGAGCCCCGCCTCGGTCAGCTCGCGCAGGTAGGCGACCGCCGTGGCGAGGGATGCGCCCAACTCCTGCCCCGCCGAACCGCCCGCCTCGTGGTACGGCAGGGCGTCGACGGTCAGCGCGCGGAGGTTCGGGTACTCCTGCCCGCACAGCCGGGCCAGTTCGAGCGCGGCCGACGGGTCGAGGCGCTCACCGGTGCGGGCCTCGTGGCCGAGGGGGTCCGCGCCGAGCGTGCCGCCCGCGGAGTCCTTGGGGATGCCCCGCTCCTCGTACAGGCGGAACAACTCGCGCGCCGCGGGCTCGAATTCGGCGCCCGCGTCCAGGGCGACCGGTGCAAGGTCGAGGAAGACGCCGTCCAAGGCGCGCTCGATCCCGGACACCGGCAGGGCGCCGGGGCCGACACCGAGCCACAGCGAGGTGACGCCGTTCTCCAGGTCCGCGAGCACGGTCTCGTTCGAGGCCGCGGGGTCCGTGGCAGCGTGCCGCTGGCGTACGTCCCAGCCGGCCGCGGCACTGCCCGCGGCGGTACCGCCCCTGACAAAGGGGGCGAAACCCGGGTAACCGGCGTCAGGCGCGGCTTCTCGGGTGGTGTAAAGGGGGCGGGTGCTGAGCCCGTCCTCGAGTGCGGTGGACAGCGCTTCCTCGGCGGCCGGCCCCGATACGTCCTTACCCGATTTGCGCAGCACGCCTTCCACCAGGCGCTGCCACTGCTCATGGGTCGCATCAGGGAACTCGGCGGCCAGGGAAAGCCCGTCGTCAGGCAGGACCGTCATGGGCATGATGCTAGGGCGGAACCCATGGCACTCGGTGCCGTCCAGGGCTGTGACCTTGGCCTCTCCCGCACTCTCTTGATCTCAAACGAGCGGGCGGCTACGGCGGGGCGCGGCCCGGGCCCTTCCGCGCCCGCTCCGGAGTCATTCCAGGCCAGAGGCCCTGAAGGCTCCTCCGGGCCGTGTCGCGGTCGGTGCGCTGCGGGAGCCGGAGCAACGCGGTCGCCCCGCGGCGGAGCGGGCCCTCCCCGACAGATGTGCGGACACCGGCGACGCGCGGTGGGGCGTCAAGCCCTCGTCAACGCGGGTCCCCCCTCCGTCAACGTCCCGTCATGAAGGCTCGGTCGGCATCCGGTGCCGGGCATAGCGTCACCACATGCCCCCGGGTCGTCGTCCGGCCCCGGGGCGAAAGTTCACAGCAGCAGGATCCTCGACCACCAGGATCCGCAAGGAGGAACCCCATGACAGAGCCCCAGTGCGGCGAGGACCCCGAGCCCTCCGAACCCGGCCCGGCCGGACCGCTCTTCGTCCCCGTCCGGCCGGGACCCGCGGGCTGCGTCGCCCGCCTGTTCCGCACCCCCGTGGGCGGCCGCACAGCCGTCGCCTTCACCACGCCCCAGCGGCTCAGTGCGGCCCTCGGCGCCCGCCAGGCCTGGATCAGGCTCTCGGAGCCCGCGCTGCGCACCCTCACCGAGCCGCTCGGCATCCGCGAGGTCACCGTCGACCCACGGCTCGCCGCGCACCCCGTCGGCGGGCCCGGCCGACGCACTCCCGCCTGGCGCGAGTGGGACCCCCAGGCGGTCGGCGCGCCGCGCGTCACGGGAGCCGCCGCTCCGGCCGGCGCCCTGACCGCCTGGATCGGCTGAGCACGCGGACACGGCGAGGAAGCGGCATGCGCAACGAGGACGAGGCGAGGAGAGACTGCCCATGACCACCCTGTACGACCCCCTGACCCCCGGCGCCACCGCCGATGACGACCTGTCCGTCTGGCCCGCGTCCACCACACGGCTGCCCCACGGTGACCTCGCCGTCGGCGGCGTACCGCTCATCGATGTCGCCGGGCGTTTCGGCACCCCGGCGTACCTCCTCGACGAAGCCGACGTACGAACGCGGTGCCGCACCTACCTGCACGCCTTCCCCGACGCCGAAGTGCACTACGCGGCCAAGGCGTTCCTGTGCCGCGCCATGGCCCACTGGGTGGCGGAAGAAGGACTCGGACTCGACGTCTGTTCCGCCGGGGAACTGGAGCTCGCCGTCACCACGGGTTTCCCCGCCGAGCGCATCGTGCTGCACGGCAACGCCAAGAGCCCGCACGACCTGGAGGCCGCGCTGCGGCTCGGCGTCGGGCGCATCGTCATCGACAGCGCCTCCGAGATCGCGCGCCTTGCCGCCGCCGTGCCGCCGGGCAGCCGCCAGAAAGTGCTGGTCCGGGTGGTGCCCGGCATCGCGGCGGGCGGCCACGCCAAGATCCGCACCGGGACCGACGACCAGAAGTTCGGTCTGTCGATCACCGACGGGTCCGCGCAGCACGCCATCGCCCGCATCCTCGGCCAGACAGGGCTCGAACTGACCGGCCTGCACTGCCACTTGGGCTCGCAGATCACCACCGAGAAACCGTTCCTTGCTGCCGTACGCCGCCTGGTCGGCCTGATGGCCCGCGTCAAGGAGCAGCACGGCGTCACCCTCCCCGAACTGGACCTCGGCGGCGGCCACGGCATCGCCTACCGCCCCGGCGAGGAAGCACTCGACATCACCGCCCTCGCCCGCAGGGTGCGCGCCGAACTCGACGGGAGCTGCGCGGCGGCCGGACTCACCGTGCCCAAGCTGCTCATCGAACCGGGGCGCGCCATCGCGGGCCCCGCCGGAGTGGTCCTCTACCGCGTGCTCGCCGTCAAGCGGACCGGCGCGAGCACCTTCGTCGCCGTGGACGGCGGGATGAGCGACAACCCCCGGCCCGCGCTGTACGGCGTGCGGTACGCGCCGCGCCTGATCGGCAGACACTCCACGGCCGCGTCGGCGCCGGTGACCGTCGTCGGGCGGCACTGCGAGGCGGGCGACGTGCTCGCCGCCGGCATCGAACTGCCCGGCGACGTCAGGCCGGGAGACCTCCTGGGCGTGCCGGTCGCCGGGGCCTACCACCTGTCCATGGCGTCCGGCTACAACCTCGTCGGGCGCCCGCCCGTGGTGGCTGTCGCCGACGGGCACGCGCGGCTCCTGGTGCGGCGGGAGTCGCTCGACGACTTCCGCAGCAGGGACGTGGGCCTCTAGGGGGAGGCCGGTTCAGGAACCGAGATAGCGCAGGACGGCCAGCACACGGCGGCTGTAACCGGTCGTGCCGGTCAGCTCCAGCTTGTCGAAGATCGCGTTGATGTACTTCTCGACGGCACTCTGCGAGACGTGCAACTGCCCGGCGATCGCCGCGTTCGTGTGCCCCTGCGCCATCTTGCCGAGGACCTCGCGCTCGCGCGGGGTCAGGCGCCGGAGCGGGTCGGTGTGACTGCTGAGGGTCAGCAACTGCCGCACGACCTCCGGGTCGAAGGCCGTCTGCCCCGACGCGACCCGCTCCAAGGCGTCCAGGAACTCGTCGACCTGGACGACCCGGTCCTTGAGCAGATAGCCGACGCCCTCGGTGGCGGTGGTCAACAGCTCGGTCGCGTACCGGCGTTCGACGTACTGCGACAGCACGAGGACGCTGGTGCCGGGCCACTCCTTGCGGATCTCGAGCGCGGCCCGCAGCCCCTCGTCGGTGTGCGTGGGCGGCATGCGTACGTCGATCACGGCGGCGTCCGGCGGATCCTCGGCCACGGCGGCGAGCAGCGCCCGCGCGTCACCGACCGAGGCCGTGACGGTGTGACCCTCGTCCACGAGGAGCCGGGCCAGGCCCTCCCGCAGCAGCGTCGAGTCGTCGGCGAGCATTACGCGCATGGAAGCTCCGCGGTGATGAGGGTGGGCCCACCGGCGGGGCTCTGCACGGTGAGGGTGCCGTCCAAGGCGGCCACGCGTCGGGCGAGCCCGAGCAGACCGCTGCCGGACGGGTCGGCGCCGCCCCGCCCGTTGTCCTCGACGCGCAGGTGCAGCACGGCACTTCGCCGTTGGCCGTGGACGGTGACGAGGGTGGCGCCCGAGTGCTTGACGGCGTTGGTGACGGCTTCGGCGGCGACGAAGTACGCCACGGCGTGGGCGGTCGGCGGCGGGGTTTCGCGCAGGTCGCAGTGGAGCCGTACGGGGATCGCGGCCCGCTCGGCGACCGTCTCCAGGGCGGCGGCGAGCCCGCCCTCGTCGAGCGTCGCGGGGTAGACGCGCCAGGCGACCTCGCGCAGTTCGACCAGGGCCTGCTGGGTCTCCTCGTGCGCCTGGGCGAGGAGCCGCGCGGCCTTCTGCGGCTCGGAGGCGCGGCGGGCCCTGCCGAGCAGCATCCCGAGGGCGACGATGCGCTGCTGGACACCGTCGTGCAGATCGCGTTCGATGCGCCGCCGCTCGTCGTGCACGGCCTCCACCACACCGGCGCGGCTCGCGACGAGTTCGCCGATCCTGCGCTCCATGAGCTGCCCGTCGTTCGGGCCGAGGTACCGCCGGGCGTGACGCTCGTCCGCGAGCGCGACACCGTACGTGCCCTGCACACAGAGATAGAACAGGAAGAGGCCGCCGATCGAGGAGAAGATCAGGGTGCCGGGGGAGCGGATGTCGGCGACGAACCAGCCCCACACCGCGAGCGAGGCGTAACCCGCCCCGAGCAGCGCGCAGCCGAGCACGACACCGCCGAGCAGTCCGACCGCCCAGCGCGACGCGATGTAGTTCACGGCGGGCAGGCCGGTCGGCGGCGTGGCGAGCTCGGTGCCGAAGAAGGCGGTCATGCGCCGCCGCTCCAGCTCGGCCAGCCGCCGGGCTCCGTCCACGATCCGGGCCTCGGCGCCGCGCCCGGTGCGCCGCCCGAGGGTGGCGAGCAGCCACAATCCGGCCACCAGGGCGAAGGCCAGCTCGACGAGGCCGGTGAGGGCGCCGGCGAGGACGCCGACGGTCACCCTGAGCCAGCGCTGGAAATGCGTACGCATGATCGGTAACGCTAGTCCAGGAGCCGCGTCACCGGGACTGCGGAAAACCACAATGCTGCCCTGCGGTTCCCCGCACACGACCTGTGTGGCCGCCCTCATACCGCCGCCCGCCACGGGTTCCGTAGCGTCGAGTGCATGATCCTCACTGCCGCGCACGACGCCACGGCCACCGCGAACGAAGCCCCTGTCGGCGGTGTCGCGGGCTGGGCCGCCGATCTGATGGACTCGTTCGGCGCCGTCGGCGCCGGAGCGGCCATCGCCCTGGAGAACCTGTTCCCGCCACTGCCCAGCGAGGTGATCCTGCCGCTTGCCGGATTCGCCGCGAGCCAGGGCAAGTTCGGCCTGCTCACGGTCCTGCTCTGGACCACGGCGGGTTCCGTGATCGGCGCGCTCGCGCTCTACGCGGTCGGCGCGCTGCTCGGCCGGGACCGCACCGTGGCCATCGCGGGCCGCCTCCCGCTCGTGAAGACGGCCGACATCGAACGCACGGAGAAGTGGTTCGCCCGGCACGGCACCAAGGCGGTCTTCTTCGGCCGGATGATCCCGATCTTCCGCAGCATGATCTCGGTCCCGGCGGGCGTGGAGCGGATGCGCCTGCCCGTCTTCCTCGCCCTGACGACCGCGGGCAGCTTCATCTGGAACGCGGTCTTCATTTTGATCGGCCACGCCCTCGGAGCACGCTGGCACCAGGTCAGCGACCTGGTGGGCCTGTACTCCAAGGGCGTTCTCGCCGTGGTCGCGCTGGCGGTGCTCGCCTTTGTCGCGCTGCGGGTGGGCAGGGCGCGCAAGGGCGAACACCGCGCGTCACGCTAGGCGGAGCCCGGCCGGGCGATCAGAGAATGGCACCCGGGGCGTACGCCGCTGCGTCGGGGTGCTCCTTGAGCACGGCCTCGATCTGCGCGACGACGGCGGCGACCTGATCGCTCGCCGCGCCCGTGAACGACAGCTTGTCGGCCATGAGGGCGTCGAGCTCCGCGCGGTCCAACGGGATACGGGAGTCCGCGGCGAGCTTGTCGAGGAGTTCGTTGCGCTCGGCGCCCTGCTCGCGCATGGCGAGCGCGGAAGCGACCGCGTTCTCCTTGATGGCCTCGTGGGCCTCCTCGCGGCCGACGCCCGCCCGCACCGAGGCCATCAGGACCTTGGTCGTGGCGAGGAAGGGGAGGTAGCGGTCCAGCTCACGAGCGACGACGGCCGGGAAGGCGCCGAACTCGTCGAGCACGGTCAGGAACGTCTCGAGCAACCCGTCCAGCGCGAAGAACGCGTCGGGCAGGGCGACACGGCGTACGACCGAGCAGGAGACGTCGCCCTCGTTCCACTGGTCGCCCGCCAGCTCGCCGGTCATCGACGCGTAGCCGCGCAGAATGACCGTGAGGCCGTTGACGCGCTCGCAGGAGCGGGTGTTCATCTTGTGCGGCATCGCGGACGAGCCGACCTGGCCCGGCTTGAAGCCCTCGGTGACCAGCTCGTGCCCGGCCATCAGACGGATGGTCTTGGCCAGCGACGAGGGGCCGGAGGCGAGCTGCACCAGGGCGGTGACGACCTCGTAGTCGAGGGAGCGCGGGTAGACCTGGCCGACCGAGGTGAAGGCGCGGTCGAAGCCGAGGTGCCCGGCGATCCGCTGCTCGAGATCGGTCAGCTTGTCGGCGTCGCCGCCGAGCAGGTCGAGCATGTCCTGGGCCGTGCCGACGGGGCCCTTGATGCCGCGCAGCGGGTAGCGGCGCAGCAGGTCGTCGACGCGGCGGTACGCGACGAGCAGCTCGTCGGCGGTGGTCGCGAAGCGCTTGCCCAGGGTCGTCGCCTGCGCGGCGACGTTGTGGGAGCGGCCGGCCATGACCAGCTCGGCGTACTCGCCCGACAGCTTCCCCAGGCGCGCGAGCACCGCGACCGTACGGTCGCGCACCAGCTCGAGGGAGAGCCGTACCTGCAGCTGCTCCACGTTCTCGGTCAGGTCGCGGGAGGTCATGCCCTTGTGGACCTGCTCGTGCCCGGCGAGCGCGTTGAACTCCTCGATGCGGGCCTTCACGTCGTGGCGCGTGACCTTCTCGCGCTCGGCGATCGAGGCGAGGTCGACGTCGTCGAGAACCCGCTCGTAGTCGGCGAGGGCGGCGTCCGGCACCTCGATCCCCAGGTCCTTCTGCGCCCGCAGGACGGCGAGCCAGAGCTGACGCTCCAGCTTGACCTTCTGCTCGGGAGACCAGAGGGTGGCGAGCTCGGCGGAGGCATAACGCCCGGCGAGGACGTTCGGGATACGGGGCTTTGCAGGCGCGACAGTCACGTGCACGGAGTTTACCGGGCGTCCATACAGGCTCCGAACCATCCGGGTGATGGAGGAACCTCCAGGTCACGCGTCACACGTCACAGCTCGGTGGTCGCCCTCGCGGCGCCGGCGGTGAGGCCGGGCCGCGGAGCTCAAGCGTCCACATTCATATGCAGGGGCCCTTTCCGCAGAACGGGCGGGGCCCGCAAAGCTTTTCCCCCTCGTGAGTGCACCGCTCTTTTCTCATCGCGCACAATGCGGCCGATCCCACGGCGCACAATGCGGCCGTGCGGGGCGTGCCGGGAATTTCTCCGCCAAGAGGGGGGAAGCGCCGGATGGCCGTCAGGCGCTGCGGCCCATCGCGGCGGCGACGGCGCGGTCGAGGTCGATGTGCGCGCTCTCCGCTCCCGGGGGCACGAGGGCGAACGACTGCTGGAGGAACGCGTCGACCTCGGCGGCGTCGATGTCGACCAGCGCGGACCCGGTCGCTGACCTGAGCGTGATGCGTACGCGGCGCGCACGGTGCGGGCCAAGGGGGGTGACCAGCACGTCCCCGATCCCCGCCGACAGGTGCAGGCCCTGGGCGAGCAACTCCCGGGCGAAGACCCAGTCGACGGGGCTCGTCAGCGGCGCGCCGAGGGACAGGCGTACGGCGCAGGGGTCGGTCAGGTCGTAGTGCAGTTCCGCGGGCACCGGCATCGAGGTGTTCCGCTGGGTGCCGAGCTGTGCCGCCACCGTGCACTTGACCGAGGTGAGGGGCTGGTTCATTTCATCCACCAACTTGTTCGCTGCTCGTTGCTGAAACTGCTTGTCTCCAGGGGGCGTTAAAGCCGTTCGGCGGCCGCGTATTGTCGAGAAATGCACGGGGCGTTGCCCGCGGGGGAACCGCTCGTCGTCGGCGGCGGCAGCGTCTGGCATCGGTAGCATTTGTTGAACATAAAACCACATACGCGAGGGGTATGCGATGAGTGACACAGAGTGCGATGAGTGACACAGAGATGGCTCCCGCGGAGCCGCGGAGCGGTACCGCCGAGCGCGGTGCATCCGCGCCGTCCGTCCAGGTGTTGACGGCGAGGGACGTCCCCCTGGGAGGGCCGAGGGCGATGACCGTGCGGCGCACGCTGCCCCAGCGGTCCCGGACGCTGATCGGGGCCTGGTGCTTCGTCGACCACTACGGCCCCGACGACGTGGCCGTCTCGGGCGGCATGGACGTCGCCCCTCATCCGCACACCGGCCTGCAGACGGTGAGCTGGCTGTTCAGCGGAGAGATCGAGCACCGCGACAGCATGGGAAGCCACGCCCTGGTACGGCCCGGCGAACTGAACCTGATGACGGGCGGGTCGGGCATCAGCCACACGGAGGTCTCGACCCCGAGCACCACGATCCTGCACGGCGTCCAGCTGTGGGTGGCGCTGCCCGAGGAGCACCGGCACGCCGACCGGGACTTCCGGCACCACGTCCCGGACGCCGTCCGGGTCGGCGGGGCGGATGTCCGCGTGTTCCTCGGCTCCCTCGCCGGCGAGACCTCACCGGTGCCGACCTTCACGCCGCTGCTCGGCGCCGAACTCGTCATCGACCCGGGGGCGGCGGCGACGCTGGAGACGGACCCCGGGTTCGAGCACGGACTGCTCGTCGACCGGGGGACGGTCCGCATGGCCGGAACGCCGCTGCGCGCCGCGGAGCTGGGCTTCCTCGGCGCGGGTCACGACACCCTGACGCTGACGAACGAGACCGACGCGCCCGCCCGGGTCGTCCTGCTCGGCGGAGTGCCGTTCGAGGAGCAGATCGTCATGTGGTGGAACTTCGTGGGCCGCAGCCACGAGGACATCGTCGAGGCCAGGAAGGCGTGGCAGAACGCCTCCGACCGCTTCGGCCACGTCGAGGGCTACGACGGGGACCGCATCCCCGCCCCCGCCCTGCCGAACGCCACCATCACCCCCCGCGGCAACCCGCCCCACCCGAAAGGCACCCGATGACCCAGCCCGCCTCCGCCCCCACCGTCCGACACGTGGGCCCCAGGCACCGTTACGAGATCCTGGTCGACGGCAAGACCGCGGGTCTCACCGCGTACCGCGACCGCGGTCCGCAGCGCGTCTTCTTCCACACCGAGGTCGACGACGCCTTCGCCGGGCAGGGCCTGGCCTCGATCCTCGTGCGGGAGGCGCTGACCGACGTCCGCGCGGCGGGCCTGCGGATCGTGCCCGTCTGCCCGTACGTGGCCAAGTTCCTGGGGAAGCACCGGGAGTTCGACGACCTCACCGACCCGGTCACCGCCGAGATCCAAAGCTGGCTGGAGACCACTCTGGCGCGCTGAGGTCCGCTGCCCGCCGAGAAGCCGCCCCGCCCGTGCGCGCCCAGGGAGCGTCCGGGCCGGGGGCAGACCAGGGGGTGAGCCGGGCCGAGTACGACGGTCAGATGCCGGGCGTTCGCAGCACGCCCCGCAACGCCTCGACGCTCCTGCGCCACGGCTCGCCGTCCGACTCCTGCCACAGCTCCAGCAGCTCCGAGTCCTCGGACAGCACGCGGTCCAAGGCCCGCAACGCGGGTCCGCGCAGCGACAGGAGGTCGGGTATCGGTTGCTCCGGCCCGTACACGGAGTCGGCGGGCTCCCCGCCGGGACACTGGGCGGCGACCAGCGCGGCGGCTGCCACGGCCGTCTCCGCGACATCGGCGTCCAGATACCCGTCGTGGCCCGCGTCGGCCGCGTCGGTCGCCGACGTCGCGCCGGTCAGGGCGGCACGGACGAGACCCGCCCGGTCCTCGGCGCGGGCGTCGTCGAGGTCGCCGCAGAAATCCGCCGCGGTGTCGTTGTCGAACGGTCCGACGTCCCAAGTGCCCATGCGTGCTCCCGACTCGGTTGAGGTAGGGGCATCGTGCCATCGGGCACTGACAACGGCGGTTGCGGCAGGTCCCCCCGGCACTGCCGCAACTCCTGGTGATCCGCCTGCGTCTAGGCTTCACGCATGGAGCAGCGCGAGATCATCCAAAGAGTCGTCGGCATCCTGACCGAGGCGATCGAGATGCGCAGACAGGTACGGGAGAACCCGGACGGCGAGGTCGAACCCAGCGGCGCGGTCGGCGCGATGCTGGAGGAGATGCTGCCGCGCATCGAGATCCCCGCCGATGCCACCGCCATCGAGGTCGCCGAGGTCGTGGGCCGGGAACTGAGCCCGGTCATCGAGCAGATCACGTCGGCCTTCGCCTTCTCCTTCGCACAGTTGGCAGAGGCGCACGACGAGGGCCGCACCGACGTGACGTCGGCGGACGTCCTGCAGTCCATCGCCCTGCACTTCGAGGACGAGGTGGAGGAGTGAGGCGCCCGGCCTGCCGACAGCGGTAGGCAGCCGCCGGCATCGGCAGGCACCTGTCGGCGCGGGTGGGCCGCTCCTGAGGGCGGCCCACC
>NZ_JBSGYY010000028.1:0-127204 GCF_053610705.1 Streptomyces sp. NPDC054872
GGCTGACAGATGTCAGCCCGTCCGGCGATTGAGGACATCTTGTACGGGGGTCCAGGGGGCGGAGCCCCATGGTTTCGGGAAGGGGCGGGATGGGGGAAAGCCCCGCAGGGCCCGCTTGGGCCAGTGGCTCAGGCGCCGGGCGGGGTGGGATTCGCTTCCGCCGACAGGACCGCGTCCCGGTAAGCCCGAGCCGCTGCTCGCAGTGCCGCCTCCGGGTCCACACCCTCCGCCTCCGCGCGCAGCGCCAGCGCGAGGAGTTCGTAGCCGACTCCCTCGCCCGAGGGGAGGGTCACCTCAAGACCCGCTGTCCGCGCCCGTGAGGCCAGCTTGGCCGTGAGGGCCAGGCCCGGCTGGCCGAGGGGGATGCCCTCCGTGACCGATGACCGCTGCTTCTCCTCCGCCTTCGTGCGGAGCCAGTGCGCCTTGACGTCCTCGGGGGTGTCCGCGGAGTCGTCGCCGAAGACGTGCGGGTGGCGGTTGATCAGCTTCTCGACGATCGTGCCCGCCACGTCGTCCACGGAGAAGGGGGACTCCTCGTCGTCCTCGGCGATCCGCGCGTGGAAGACCACCTGGAGCAGGACGTCGCCCAGTTCCTCCCGCAGCTCCTCCCTGTCGCCCTCCTCGATCGCCTCGACCAGTTCGTACGCCTCCTCGATCGCGTACTTCGCCAGGCCCTCGTGCGTCTGCTGCGACGACCAGGGGCACTCGCCCCGGATCTGGTCCATGACCTGGACGAGGTCGAGGAGCCGGGCGCCCGGCAGGTCGTACGACGCCGGGAGCAGTTCAAGGTCGGGCATCGAGACGCGGCCCGAGCCCGCGAGCCTCGCGAGGCCGTCCGTCAGGGCGCTGTCGCCCTCGGCCGTGGCGACGACGAGGACCGTGCGGCCGCCGGTGCAGGCGTCCACCAGCTCCTGGGCCGTGGGCGACGTCTGCTCCACGCGCACGCCCGCCTCGCGCAGGTACGGCAGTTGGGGGTGCGTGGGGTCGGCGCACAGGACCTGGTCGGCCGCGTGCAGCGCCTGCCACGCGGGCCAGGAGAGCAGGCCGGGGGCCACGCGGTGGCTGGTGGTGAGGAGGATGACGCGGCCGGGGGCGTCGGCCGGGGGCGTGGTTGCGTTCACCCGTCGAACGTAACCCACGCCGCCTGCGGCCCCCGACTGACGTCCTTATGCCTGCTTGGGGCCCGCGGCACCGTCCCCGGACACCTCGCGCACCCACGGCGTCTTGCTGTCGGCGCGCTTGCTCTTCTCCACGTCCCACGTGCCGTAGCGCGGGTTCAGGTCCACGTCCAGCTTCTTGGAGGCCTTGGAGAGCTCCTTCCAGAAGATCGCCTGGCCCTCCGGGGCGTTCATGTCCACGCCCAGTTTCCTGGCGAGCTTCTGGGCCTCGATCTCCGTGCGGAGGCTGTTCTCCAGCTGGGACGGGGCGACGCTGTACTGCTGGAGCCAGCCCTGTTCGAGCTGCTTCTTGCCGCCCGCCTGCTCTTCGAGGCCCGCTCTCATCGTCTGGATGTCGCGGCGTGAGACGTCCACGCCGGCGTCGACGGCCGCGCGGTGCAGCACCTTGTCGAGGACCATCGTGTGCAGCGTGCTGCGGGTGAGGCCGCCCGACTTGGCGATGGCCTGCTCGTACTGCTGCTCGTCCGGGATCGCGGCGCGCTGCGCGGTGCGCACCTCGTTCACCCGGCCCTCCAGCTGCGAGACCGTGATCCGGTCGTTGCCCACGACGGCCGCGGCGCCCGGATGGGCTTCGGCGCCGCAGGCGGTCAGGAGGGGGGCCGCGGCGATGGCCGCGGTGGAGAGGGCGAGCGCGGTGCGACGGCGGCGGTGCAAGTGAGCCTCCCGGTCGAGAGATTGTGCATAAACCTGCGGCGCGCAAGCGCCTCCACCTGGGGTGGTGGTCGGGCGACGGGCGGGCGCACAAAGTCTTGCGGTGATCGATGTTAGGCAGTGGCCGGTCTCTCGGCCACCCATTCGACCAACGATTCGGGTGAAGTTGAGGCACCCCCGATCCCTCTAACCGCGCACTTGTCCGAGCCACTGCAACGTACGCCGGATCTCCGCCGGGAACGGATGGCCGACCCCGTGCATCCGCTCGGCGTCCATCAGCAGCCGTGCCAGCGTGTCGTGCGCCGCCGCCCGGTCGCCCAGGGCGAGGAGCAGGTGGCCGATGCGGCGGCGGATCTCCAGGGGGCGGTCGCGGTCGTCGGAGGCGTAGCGGTTCTCGTAATAGGGGAGGAGCGCGCGGTACTCCGCGAGGGCCGCCGCCGGTTCGCCCAGTTGCTCCAGGCACTGCGCCGCCTCGTAGCGGAACTGGAGGGAGTGCGGGTCGGCCTGGCCGGACTCGGCGGCGCGCTCGTCGGCGAGGCGGCGCAGTTCGGGCAGGGCGCGGCGGTACTGGCCGTCGTCCATGAGGGTGGCCGCGTACTGCTTGCGCAGGGAGCGGACCACCGGGGAGTGCTCGCCGTGCTTGGCGGCGGCCGCGGGCAGGATCGAGCCGAGGATGTCGACGGCCTGGGTGATGCGGCCCTCGCCGAGGAGCCGCTTGACCTCGTCGACCGCGTGCACCACGTCGGTGTGGCTGCCGGGGGTCCGGCGGTGGTCGGGCCGGTCGGGCTGGATGGCGGGGGCGGGCGCCGGTGTCGTCGCGCGGTCGGGCCACGGGGCGTGCGGGCGCAGGAAGGGGCGGGTGGGGTCGAGCGGCCCGCCGGTCGGTATGCCGCGCGCGGGGAGCAGCGGGGCCAGTTCCTCGTAGACCTCCTGGGCGCTGGCGTGCCGGTGCTGGGGGTCCTTGGCGAGGAGCCGGAGCACCAGGGCTTCGAGTGCCTCGGGGACCTCGGCGCGCAGGCGGCGGACGGGGAGCGGCGGTTCGTAGAGGTGGCGGTGCAGGACGCCGAGCGCGGTGGAGCCGGAGAACGGCACGTCGCCGCTGAGGAGTTCGTGGAGGAGCACACCCAGGGCGTAGAGGTCGGTGTACGGGCCGACCGCGCCGCCCATCGCCTGCTCGGGCGCCATGTACGCGGGGCTGCCGATGGGCGAACCGGTGTGCGTGAGGCGGGTGGTGTCGGTGTCCATGACCGAGGCGATGCCCAGGTCGAGGATGCTGATCGTGCCGTCCTGCTTGACCATCACGTTCCGCGGCTTGAGGTCGCGGTGCACGATCGGCACGGCGTGCACCGCGGAGAGCACGGCGCACACCTGCGCGGCGATCGCGACGGCCCACTGCCAGGGGTAGGGGTCGTGCTCGGCGAGGTGGTCGCCGAGGTCCGCCCCGTCGACGTACTGCATGACGAGGTAGAGGTCCTCGCCCTCCGTGCCCGCGTCGTGGACGGTGACGAGGCCCGGGTGGTCGACCTGTGCGGTGACGCGGCACTCGCGCACGAAGCGGCGGCGCAGCTCGTCGGCCTCGGCGCCCGCGACGCGGTCGGGGCGCAGGAGTTTGACCGCGACGCGGCGGTCGAGCCGCTGGTCGTACGCCGTCCAGACCTGGCCCATGCCGCCCTGGCCGATGAGCGTGGAGAGTTCGTAGCGCGCGGCGACGACGCGGCCGCCGCGACCGTCCGCCCCCAGTGGCGTCCCCGGTGACACGTTCAGTTGCCGCCTTCCTGCTTGCGCAGGTAGTCACTGAGCTCGTCGAGCTCGGCCTGCACTTGGTGGATGCGGGCCGGTGCGGGGCGCGTGGGCGGGGGCGGCGTCTGCTGGACCGGCGGCTGGTGCAGTTGGGTGGGCTGGAGGTGGACGGGGGCGGGTCCCTGCTGCTGCGGGTAGCCGTACGCGGGCTGCGGTCCCGCGTAGCCCGGGTACTGCTGCCGGTAGCGGCTGAAGTGCCTGATGTCCGCGAACAGGTAGTAGGCGACGGCGGCGAGCAGCGTGGTCAGGAGCACCACCATGCCCGCGTTGCCCGGCCCCTGGAACTCCTCGTCGCCCGGGTCGACGCCGACGAGCACGAGGGCCGTCACGTCGAGGGCGGTCACGAGACCGAAGAGCACCCAGTCGTACGACTTGCGGGTCACGATCGCAAGGCGCAGCATCGGCGCCCAGGCGAGCAGGCCGCAGGTCACGACGGCGAGGACCACGAACAGCACGCGCAGCGTCACGTGGGTGCCGCCGGAGTTCGGCGGCGGTTGCTGCGGCGCATAGCCGTGGCCGTGCATGGCTGCTCCTGATGCCTGATGCGGCCGTACGTTCCCGAGGGGGAACGCACGGCCGAGAAGTCGAAAGACGAACTGATGCTGATTCGAGCGTATAGGCCGACACGTGGAAGCGGTCCCGGGTTGTACCGAACCGTTGCCGTACTGGTCACGTCCCGATCGCGGCCCGCTCCCGCGCCCGGCCGGAACCCGGTCGACTCACTCCGGCGGAAGCGTGCCGTCCGTCAGTCCGTCGTGCAGACCCCGCACCAACTGCTCGCCCAGCCTGCCCGCGAGACGCAGGGCGTCCTCGAAGGCGGCGAGCCGGCGGAACCGCTCGCCGTAGCCGCGTTGCCCTTCCAGCGGCAGGCGCGGCAGCCGCAGCCTTCGGACGTCGAGCCGGGCCGCGGTGGACGCGTAGCTGCTCGCCTGGCGGTTGTTGGCGGTGCCGCGCAGGAAGCCGGCGAGGAACCACGGGTCGAGGGCGGCCGGATCGGGGCGCAGGAGGGTGAGCCCGCGGCCGAGTGCGGCGCCCGCGGTGGTCTCGTCGATGACGCGGGCCGCGGTGCCACCGCCGGAGACGGGGATGACGACGTCTCCGGGGCGGGTCACCACGCAGTCGGCCGTCTCGTCCAGGGCACTCTCCTGTGCCGGATCGGCCGACGGGTCGAGGGTGCCGGAGGGTTCCGTCCCGGCCAGCACGTCGTGCTCGGTGAGGACGCGCGTGACGCCGGGGGCGGCAGCCCCGGATCCCGTCGCCGTACACAGCGACAGGGCGCCCGCGCGGGCCAGTTCACCCACGGTGGTCACCGGCCGGTGCTCCGCCTCCCTCGGCTTCGCGGGCGGCGGCATGAGGTCCCCCGTGCGCCGCACGGCTTCCCCGAGCCGCTCGCGGACGGCCGCAAGCTCCTCGGCCCCGCCGCCCGCGGCCGGAGGCGGCAGACGGCGGGCGGGGGCCAGGTCGACCTCGTCGTCGAGGAGTTCGAGCACCGGCACGCAGCGGGCGAGCCCCGGCCGCTCGTCGACCGTGCCGTGCCGTTCGAAGCTCCGCCAGACATCGACCACGGCGTCCTGCACCGGACGCCACGCCTGCCGGTCCCTTCCGTCGGCGGCGCAGAGCCCCGCAGTCTCGACGAGGAGCAGCTCGGGCGGGGTCGTCGCGCCGGGAACCGGCCTCTTCAGGACCCAGACGTGCAGCGGGATGTTGTACGGGGGCGCGGCGCCCGCGGGCAGGGCGATCACGGCACGCAGGGCGCCGCGGCGAAGGAGGTCGGCGCGCACCCGGCGTCCGGAGCGGCGGGACGCGGCGGCGGGCGGCATAAGGAGGACGGCGGTGCCGCCGTCCCGGAGCCGGGCCAACGCGTGCTGGACCCAGGCGAGTTCGGACTCCGTACGGGCCGGGAAGCCGTACTCCCAGCGGGGGTCGTAGGCGAGTTCGTCGTGCCCCCAGTTGCGTTCGTTGAACGGGGGGTGGCAGAGCACGGCGTCGGCCCGCTGCTCGCCGAAGGCGTCCGCGCGCAGGGTGTCGGCGGCCGCGGCGCGCACGATGGCGTCGGAGTGCAGGGCGAGGCGCAGCGCGGTGAGGGCGGCGAGTTCGGGGGCGCTGTCCTGGCCGTAGAGGCGCTGGTCAGGGCGGGGGGCGACGGCGCGCAGCAGGGCTCCGGTCCCGCAGGCGGGGTCGAGCACGGTCGGGGCGGTGCCCGCGAGCGCGGCCATCAGGTCGGCCGGCCCGGCCGGGGTGAGCGTGTACTGCCGGGGGTTGGCGTCGACGTAGCGCCCGATCAGGAATTCGTACGTCTGCCGGGCCCCCAGTTCGGAGGCGAGCTCGGCGGCGCCGCGCAGCAGCGGGACGGAGGGCAGGAGTTGATCCGCGTCCGGGACGCGCACCGCCGCCCGCGACGGGCCGGCTCCGGCGGCCCGGGGCTTTCCGAACCGCGGAACGACGACCTGTTCGAGGGCTGCTGGCAGCAGTCGTGCCATCCGCTCGTCCGACACCGCGCTCACCTTGAGCCAGTCCGGGTGGCGGTCGTGGACCAGGAGCAGGGCGCAGCCCGCGTGGAGGAGTGCGGTGACGGGGCCGGCGGGGTGACCCGCGAGGTGCTGCCAGACGCGTTCCTTCAGCGGCACCTCGCCGAGCGCGCCCAGCTTGCCCTGGGCGCGCAGCCACTCCTCGATCTCGGCGAGCGCGAAGGAGGGGCTGGTCTCGGTGCCTCCGACGGGCTTGGGGAAGTCGGGGTGGCGGCGGCGCCAGTTGCTGACGGCCGCCCGGCCGACACCGGCGAGCCGGGCGATCCCGGCGGCGGTCACCTCTGTCGCGTTGTCCCGCGCCGACTTGTCCCCCACCGACTGGCTCCCCTCGGTCCCGCTGACCTCGCCGCACAGGTGCCCCGGCGTGGCGCTGTGGCGCCGAGCATACCCATCGGGTGCGGCACCTCCGCATTCACGCGCGTTAACCAACTGTCCATGTGAACTCGTGTTGACTCGGTTCACAACCTCTGCTGAGATGTCGCCAGCACCGCACGTTCCAAGTTCCCGTGGGGGGATCTTCATGCGACGTACCACTCTTGCCGCTGCCTGCCTGGCCACCGCCGCGGCCGTCGGCCTGACGGCCTGCGGCACCGAGACAGGCGGCTCCAAGAAGAGCGAGGGGAAGGTGAAGGAGGCCAAGAAGGAAGCCGGTCCCTTCCCCGGCATGTCCGGGCCCGACATCGTCGACAAGGCCGTGAAGGCGACGACCGACACCTCGTCCCTCAAGGTGAAGGGCAGCGTCCCCGACGAGACCGGCACCATCGAGCTGGACATGGCCTTCGACACCAAGGGGCAGTGCGCGGGCACCATGGCGATGGGCGGGGAGGGCTCCCTCGACCTGATCACGACCGCGCGCACGGTCTACATGAAGTACGACGCGGACTTCCTGCGCGCCCAGGGCAAGGGCGAGCCCGCGGCCGACACCAAGGCCGCCGTGGACATGCTCGCGGACCGGTGGGTGAAGACCTCCGCAACCGGCGCCGACGCGAAGGACCTCGCCTCGTTCTGCGACCTGGACGTGCTGCTCGCCGAGTTCAAGGACGTCAACTCCGCCGCGCGCAGGGGAAAGACGACCACGGTCGACGGCACCCCCGCCCTCACGCTCACCGAGAGCGACGGCGCCGACCGGTACACCCTCTACGTCGCGACGGAGGGCAAGCCGTACCTGCTGAAGGTCGTGAACGAGACGGCCAAGACGCCGGAGAGCCTGGCGTTCAGCGAATTCGACAAGCCGGTCGACGCGCAGCCGCCCACCGGCGACGTCATGGACATCGACAAGCTCGCGGGCTGACCCTCCCGTCCGGCGTCGACCGGGGTGCGGCCCGGGCTCACAGCACGTGCCGCACCCACACGTTCGGCTCCACGTACACCGCGTAGCCGCGCTCCGGCTCGCAGAGCACCGGCACCAGCGCGCCCGGCACCTCGACGGGGCCGGCGGTGTCGAACGGCAGCCCGGTCCACGCCCGCCACTGCGCGAGGGAACCGGACACCGTCATCGACGCGTGCGCCACCTTCTCGATGGTGCCGCCCGCCCGCACGTGCACCCGCAGCCACGGGTCGGCGGGCAGCCCGTCGTCCCGCTCGCGGACCGCGTACGCGTCGATCAGCGCGGCCGGTTCGAGGTGTTTGGCGTTCGGGCGGACCGGGGCGACGACCTCCGCGAAGCCACGCGCGCGTGCGTTCTCGCGCATCGCCGCGAGCATCCGCCCGGAAAGACCCTGCCCGAGGAACTTCGTGGCCACGGTGATCTCGATCGCGCTCACCCTGTCCGGCTTCCTGCCGTGCCGCAGGTCCGAGAACGCCCAGAGCATGACCTGGTCCCAGCCGCCGTCCGGCAGCTCCCGGCGCCCGTCGGCGTCCAGCGCGAACGGCACGCTGAACGCCTTGGCCGCGACCGTGCCCCGCTCGTCCGTGGCCACCAGGACGTACTCGGGGAAGTCCTTGACGATCCGCCCGATCATCGACCACGCGATGGGGTCGTTCCCGATGAACTCCGGCCAGGTGTCGTCCATCGCCCAGAGCGGCCCGGCGAGTTCGGGCCGCTCGGCCAGCGTCGTGATCTTCAGGTCCATGCCGCGGACGCTAGCGGGCACGGGCCCGCCTGTTAAGTCGTTTTCCGTCGTACGAGTAAGTGGTTCTCCGTCGTACGGATCAGTGGTTCTCCGTCGCACGGAACCGCTCAGCGCGCGTGGAACCGTCCGGGCGCGGCCGTCGACCCTTCACCCGCCGGCAGTTTCTCTCGCGGACAGCCCGACAACACCCGCTTCATCGCGTCCCGTTCGGCGCCCGTCACCCACACCTCGTACTTCTTCTTGACCGCCACCTGCCGCGCCACGTAGGCGCACCGGTAGCCCTTGTCCGGCGGGAGCCACGTGGCCGTGTCGCCGTCGCCCTTGCCGCGGTTGGGGCCCGCGTCGACCGCCAGGAGGTTGAGCGGATCGTTGGCGAACGCGATGCGCTTGCTCGGCTCCCACGTGCCCGCGCCCTTCTGCCAGGCGTCCGAGAGGGCCACGAGGTGGTCGATGTCGACCTGGCTGCGGCCCCGCACGAACGTGACGTCCTTGCCGGTGTACGGGTCGGGCGAGAGCTCGCCGGAGACCACTTCGCAGTCCCCGTCGCGGTACTTCACGTCCTCCAGGTCGCGCTTGAGTATGTCGTCGCGGGTGCCGCAGCCGTTGGAGTCCGTGTCGGCCCAGGGGCTGCCGAACCGGTCCCGGTCGTAACCGGTCCTGGGGGCGCGGCCCTTGACGGTGAGCGTGTCCACCGCGGCGAGCGCGGGGCCCGCCTCGGTGCCGAGCCCCGAAGAGCCGTCGGCCTTCTCCTGCGGGGTGCAACCGGTGACGGTTCCGGTGACGACGAGCGCGAGCAGCAGCGCGACCTGAACTCCCTTTCCAGGAGCGCTCATCGGACGGTCACCCCCGCCCCGAGTGCGAGCGTGCCGGGCGTCACGACGTCCGCGTACACGCCGATGCGCATGCCGCGCGAGGCGGTGAGTGTCTTGAGGATGCGGTGGTCGGCCGGGAGGCCGGGCTGGGCCTGGGTGGTCATGACGCAGCGCTCGACGCGCTCGACGACGCGCAGGCGCAGGCCGCCGTCGAAGGCGATCTCGCGTCCCACCCAGTCCTCCTCGGTCCACGGCTCCTCGGTCGCGACCACGATGTTCTTGCGCAGCCTGCGTACGTCGACGGGGTCGGGGTCGCCGAGCAGCTCGCCGAGCGCGCGCAGCGACGCGGTGCCGACGAGGGAGACGGCGCCCGCGTCCTGATGGCGCACCTCGCCCTCGCGCGCCAACTCGATTCCCGCTCCGAAGAGTTCACCGATGCGTGGATCGCCGGGCCGCAGGGTCTCGCCGTCCGGGGTGGTGACGACGGGGTCGCCGCCGTCACCCTCGTACACGGCGGCGTACTCCAGCATCCCGGGCGTGCGCCGGAACCGGCGGCTGTTCTTGCCGCTCCCCAGCTTCCCGTCGTCGTGCCGCAGGGCCCACAGCCGGTCACCGGCCACACCCCGCTCGTCGAGGACGATCCGCTCGCGCTCCTCCCCCAGCATCGACTTCACCGGAAAACAGACGAGCCCCACAACAGCCCCAAGCCCCACGGCACTTCCCCTCCCCTGGCCCACGCGCTCTCGTTTCTCTGGCCGCCACCGTACCGAGTGACTGGTTTAGACCATAACGTCCCCGCCGGGCGGCGAGGCGGGAGTGGCACCGCGGGGCGGCATTACCTCCGGCGTAATCGACCCCTCCGCGGCCGCGCGGAAATATGGGCCCTACCCGCAGGGCAGCCGACCGAGGAGCAGCAGATGACCGTCACACCCTCCACCGAAGACGCCACCCGCGCCGCCGTGCAGGCCTTCCTCCAGTGCAGGCTGACGGGTGACGCCGAGGGGCTTGCCGCGCTCTTCGCCGACGAGGTCGACTGGATGCTCGCCGAGAACCCGGGCGTGCCGTGGATCCGGCCGCGGTCCACCGCCGCCGAGTGCGCCGCCCAGTCCGCGGAACTCGCCGCGCACACGGTGCCGGAGAAGGCCGGTGCCACGGTCGACACCCTGCTGGTCGACGGCGCCGATGCCGTGATCTTCGGCCACCTGTGGGGCACCGTGCGCGACACCGGCAAGTCCTTCGATGGCCCCTTCGCGCTGCGCCTGACCGTCGAGGACGGCCGGGTCACCCGGCACCACCTCTACGAGAACAGCCGCTCGATCGCCGACGCCTGCGCCCCCTGAGCGAGCGACCTTGCCCCCGGTGAGCGACCTCGCCGCCCCCGTCGCACGTCGAGCTGCGGCGCGTTCCCCCGTACGGCCGAAATCGGTTCACATGACTTGGTCAAACGAACAAGTGCCGTCTACCGTCACAACAGGGAGCCAATAGACCCCCACCAGGACATGGGCAGCCAGAGCTGCGGAAACAGGTGGTCAACGTGCGGAACACCCGAAGCGCCCAGAGCGCCCACGCCGAGAGCCCCGGGACGTCCCCGGCCCCCGCGGTCACGGTGCGCCCCGCCGTCCCCGCCGATCTCGACTTCGCGGTCTGGGCCATGGAGACCGCCGCCACGTCCCACCTGGACCGCTGCTGCTGGGAGCCGCTCCTCGGCGAGCGCACCGAGGTGACCCGGAAGATCCTGCGTGCCCTCGCGCTCTCGCCCCGCACCCACTGGTGTCATCTGTCCCGCTTCTGGATCGCGGAGACGGCGGGCGACGCGGGCCCACGCCCCGTGGGAGCGCTCACCGCCTATGACCCCGCGACCGACGGGCACGCCGCGATCGGCGAGCAGTGCGCCGCCCTCGCCGCGGCCGCCGACTGGCCCGGCACGGCCGCCTTCGAGGACGTGTACGAGCGCCGGCGGATCTTCCAGTCCTGTCTGCCCGCGGACTACGCCGGCGCCTGGGGGATCGAGAACGTCGCCGTCGTCCCCGAGTTCCGGGGCACCGGCGTGGTGCAGGCCCTGCTCGACCAGGCCCTGGAGCTGGGCCGCGAGCAGGGCTACGCCTGCGCGCAGGTTCTCTGCCTCAACGGCAACACGCGGGCCCAGCACACGTGGGAGCGCGCCGGGTTCGAGGTGCGCGCCGACTACCGGGGGCGGGAGTTCGATGCGCTGATGGGCGCGCCCGGACTCAAGCTCCTGGTGCGGGATTACGCGTAGGGGCCGCTGCTGCTGGTCGCGCGGGCCCTACTTGGCGCGTGTGAGGTTCAGCGTCGCCTCCAGGAGGCGCTCCAGGTCGGCCGCGGAATCGGCGTCGGCCGCCGGGTCCCCCTTGCCGTCCCCCATCACCAGGTGCCGCAGCGAGAGACCGTCGAAGCCCTGGAGGAAGAAGCGGGCGACGACGAGGGGTTCGGCCGCGTGGGCGTCGTCCGTCAGGGCGAGGACACCCGCGATGAGCTCCGCCGCCGTCTCCTCCAGGTCGCGCTGGTGGCGGCGGAGCAGCTCGTGCAGGTCGGGGTTGCGCACGGCGTACGTGGTGAGCTCGATGAACAGCCGGAAGCGTCCCGGTTGTTCGCGCAGCGCCTGCCACAGCGCCTCGGCCATCCGCCGCATGGCCCGCTCGAAGTCGGCGGGCCCCTGCTCCTCGTCGGGGGCGGCGCCGCGCACCAACTCGACCAGCTCGACGGTCATCTGCTCGATGACCGCGCGGTAGAGGTCGCGCTTGGTGCCGAAGGTGTAGTGCACCGTCGCCTGCGCCACGCCCAGCTCGGCGGCGATGGCGCGGGTGGATCCGGCGTCGACTCCCTCGCGGGCCATCAGCTCGATGGCGGCTTGGACGAGTTGCGGACGCCGTTCGGCGGCGGGGATGTGAGCCATGGCCCCAGAGTATCGGCGGAAGCGACTCAATCAGTCGACCCTGACGTACGACTTCGTCACTCGACTTTGTCAGGTGACCAAGTTGCGCGTATGGTGGTCGGCGTAGGCAGGCGAAGGGGCTGTTCTCCCGGCCCCGCGCCACGTACGCACCCCGCGATGGAGGCACCTCCCATGGCCCTGCTCCTCTACCGACTGGCCGGGCTCTGCTATCGGCGCCGACATGCCGTGGTGGCCGTCTGGCTCGTGCTGCTGCTGGCGGTCGGCGGACTCGCGGCGGCGTTCTCCGGCAAGACCACCGACGAGTTCAAGGTCCCCGGCACCGAGGCGCAGACCACCATCGACCGCATCTCGGACCGCCTTCCCGAGTACGCCAACGCCTCGGCGCAGGTCGTCTTCGCCGCCCCCGACGGCGAGTCGCTCACCACGCCCGAGCGGCGCCAGGCGGTCTCGGCCGCGGCGGCGGCCATCGGCAAGGCGGACGGCGTCGCCCAGGTCATCGAGCCGTTCTCCGCGCAGGCGGTGTCGAAGGACGGGCGGATCGCCCTCACGCAGGTGGTGTTCGACACCCGGCTGCACGACCTCGGCGACGGACCGCGCGACGCGGTGCGCGAGGCCACCGAGAACGCCGAGAAGGCCGGTGTCCAGGTCGAGTTCGGGGGCGACGCCTACACGCCGACGGTGACCGTGGAGGGCGGCGAGGCCATCGGCGTCGGCGTCGCGGTGCTCGTCCTGCTCATCACCTTCGGCTCGATGCTCGCCGCCGGTCTTCCGCTGCTCAGCGCCCTGATCGGCGTGGGCCTCGGGATGGCGGGTCTGCTCGCGCTGACCGGCTCGTACGACATCATCTCCACCGCGCCGGTCCTCGCCCTGATGATCGGCATGGCGGTCGGCATCGACTACGCGCTGTTCATCGTCTCCCGTCACCGGCAGAACCTCGCCGAGGGAATGGAGCCCCGGGAGGCGGCGTCCCGGGCGGGCGGCACGGCGGGCAGCGCCGTGGTCTTCGCCGGGGCGACCGTGGTGGTGGCGCTCGCCGGGCTCGCGGTGGCCGGGGTGCCGTTCCTGACCGTGATGGGCCTGTCGGCGGCCGGGGCCGTGATCATCGCCATGCTCGTCGCCGTCACGCTGCTGCCCGCCCTCTTCGGGTACGCGGGCCGCTCGGTCGACCGGCTGCGCCTGCCGGGGCTCGGCGGGGGCAGGAGGAAGAGCGAGACGAAGCCGGGCAGCGGTACGCCCTCGGCGGGCGAGCGCTGGGTGCGCGGCGTCGCGCGCCGGCCCGTCCTCGTGCTCATCGCCTGCCTGGTCGGCATCGGCGCGGTGGCCATCCCCGCGAAGGACCTGCGCCTCGGGCTCCCCGGCAACGGCTCGTACCCCGGGAGCACCTCGGCACGCCAGGCGTACGACCTGGTCAGCGAGGGGTTCGGGCAGGGCTTCAACGGGCCGCTCATCGCGGTCGCGGAAGCCGAGGGAAGCACCCCTCTCTCCGAGGGCGGGGTCAAGCAACTCGCCCAGAAGCTCGGCCAGTTGCCGGGGGTCGCCACACCGCTGCCGCCCTCCGTCGACAAGACCGGTCAGCTCGCCGCGATCCCCGTGATCCCCAAGGGCGGCCCTGATGCGCGGGCCACCGAGGATCTGGTCGCGGACATCAGGGACGAGGGTGAGCGCGCGGCGGCGGACGCCGGGATGAAGCTCACGGTCACCGGTACCACCGCGGCCAACATCGACGTGTCGAAGAAGCTGAGCGATGCCCTGCCGCCGTTCCTCGCGGTGATCGTCGGTATCTCGCTCATCCTGCTCGCGCTGGCGTTCCGCTCACTGCTTGTCCCGCTCAAGGCCGTCGTCGGCTTCCTGCTGAGCATCGCGGGGTCCGCCGGTGCGGTGGTGGCGGTCTACCAGTGGGGCTGGCTCTCGGACTTCATCGCCGTGCCGAAGGTCGGGCCGGTGGTGAGCTTCCTGCCGATCCTGCTGATCGGGGTGCTCTTCGGTCTTGCCATGGACTACGAGCTGTTCCTCGTGTCCCGCATGAAGGAGGAGAGTTCGCGCGGGGCCGCCCCGAAGGACGCGGTGATCGCCGGGTTCCGGGACGGCTCGCGGGTCGTGGTGGCCGCCGCGCTGATCATGATCTCGGTCTTCGCCGGGTTCGTCATCGGCCACGACCCGATCGTGCAGCCGATCGGATTCGCGCTCGCCGTCGGCGTGTTCATCGACGCCTTCGTGGTGCGGATGACGCTGGTGCCCGCCGTCATGATCCTGCTGGGGAAGGCCGCCTGGTGGTTCCCGCGCTTCCTGGAGCGGACCGTGCCGCACGTGGACATGGAGGGCGAGCGGCTCTCCGCGCAGCTGGCGGGCGACGCGCAGGCCGGGGCGAAGCAGGACACCGCGGCCGCCGGGGAAGCCGGCGACAGCGACCTGGTGGACAGCCACGCGGGCGGCACCGACCGCTCTCCCGCAGATCGGCGTGGGGCCGGCAAGTGACCCGTCCCCACCCACCGCGTCCGGTTCCGGGCAACTCCCATCCCCCGTCGCCCCGGAACCGGTCGGGCTTGGGCCGGCTACGCGCCCGCGTCGCCGGCCCAAGCCGTGAGGCCGTGCGCGGCCAGTGCCTCGGGCACCCCCGCGAGGCCCGCCGCCTCCTCGATGTGCTGGACGCCGGTGGGCACTTCACCCGCGTACACCCGCGCCGCGACCTCCGCGGCGGTGAGCCCGGTGAAGCGGGACTGCGACGCGGCGGTCAGGGCCCGCGTCGCCCGGCGCCCGCCCCGGTGCGCGTCGACCCGCACCGCGAACCGGTCGCCGCCCAGATGGATCCGGGTCAGCGAGGCGGTGAGCAGCCCGTCGAGCCGGGCCCGGCGCGCGGCACGGAAGACGCCCGCCCGGCGCAGCCCGAACAGCAGGGCGGTGAGCGCGCCGGAGTCGAGGCCGAGCCGGGTGGTGACGTGCGGGACGCCGAGGGTGCGGCGCAGGGTGTGCTGGTCGGAGAAGGGGAACGGATGGTGGGCGCGCTCCCGGCCCGGCGGCCAGGTCGCGACGCGCAGCGGACGCGCCCCGTCCGGACTCCCGTCCATGAGCTGGGCGACGGTCCAGCGCACCGCGTCCTTGCCGTGGGCCTCGCCCGCCCCGAGTACGACGGAGATGTCGAGGCGCTCCGCACCGCCGATGGCCTCGGCCGCCCGGCGGGCCAGCAGATTGGTCAGGCCGGGGGCGACTCCCACGCTGAGCACGGCGGTCGCGTCGTGCCCGCGGGCGAGCGCGTCGTGCCGCTCGACCTCGGTGATCAGCGAATGCGTCGCGGTGACGTCGACCAGACCGATCCCCCGCTCGAAGAGAATCCGCGCGGGGTGCGCGGCCGGGGTGCGGGGCTCCACGGAGAGCACCACGAGGGAGACCCCCTCCAGCGCCTGTTCCAGTGAGGCCGGGTCGGCGAGGTCGACGCGCGCGGGGAGCAGGGTGCCGCCGCTGCCGGCGGCGAGTTCGACGGCGCGGGCCCGGTCACGACCGGCGACGATCACCCGGCCCGGCAGCCGCCCCGCCAGGTCGAGTGCGGTGACGCGGCCCACGGCACCGTAACCGCCGAGCACCAGGATATTCCCGTCCCGCTTCTTCGATCTCGTTAAATTCTGCATGACCCAATAAAATCAATTGGACCGGCGCCGAAGCAAGCGAAGACATCAATTCCGGGTTACCGGACACCGAACAGATTTCAACTTCCCGACACCTACGGGTATTACGTGACCCGCATCACGCGACGCGTCCATTGATCTGCTTGACCCGAACAAGTTCGCTCCTGAATGATGACACTTGAACCAGAAAGCCGGGCAACGACGCCCGGCCACGTTCGACAACGGGGGCCCCACATGTGTCATTTCATCGACGAGTCGTAGGCCAACGACCGACCACGTCGGGCAGCGACTTCTCCAATTCCCTCAGGGTGTCTGCATAAGTGCAGGTCAAGCAGGTGCTTGGCCTAGTTTGCGATGCCTTGATCCCAGGCTGCACGCCTTCTTCACGATACCCTCGCACGAGGTCTTCGCGAGTGCGACCGAAGGCCTTTGCGATGCCCTTTTCCGTTTACCCGCATGGGAGCAGCAAAGGTGTCATCGAGCTCATCAACAGAATCGCCAGACCAATTAAGCAACCGCTTTTTCGTCCTCTCCATCAGTAAAAGAGCGGACTTCCACGAGCGGATCTCCACCGGCTTGCACGACCTTATGGAAGAGTCCGTCGACCCCTCCATAAGCACCTCGGTATACCGTGCGACCCTGGCCAGATCCCGACGTTTCCTTGACCGTGCCGTACCCGGTCTCGACATACGGATCGTCACCGCGGACAGCACTGCGGGCGCCGCCCGCGCTGTCCGGGAATCGCCCCTCGGGGCCGCGCTCTCGCTGGTCCTGATCGACGCCGACGGGGCGGGTCTGAGCGCCGATCCCTTCGACCACTCGCTCCCCGAGGCCCTCGGGGAACTGGCCGACGCACTGCCCGAGCCGCTGCGCGCCACGCTCTCCGCGCACAGCACCTACGTCTACGGGACCGGCGCGTCGCCCGAGAGCCTCGCCGCCGCCCAGGTCGCCCGGCCCTATGTACTGCGCGCGCTGCCCGCCGACGCCTGGGTCCTCGCGGCCGACGTCATCTGCGCGTTCACCGACCACGTGCAGCTGCGGCACACCGGTTCCGCCCTGCGCGCGGCCACCAAGAAGGGCCCCTCCGCTCTCGCCGCCGCACTGCACGACTTCCTCGGCCGGCAGCCCCGCGCCGAGGGCGACGGGCCCTGGGGCCTGCACTACTACACGGGCTCCGTGGTCTCCGGCACCATCTCCGACCTGGACCGTCTGGCCGGCGCCACCGGCAACCCGGTCCTTCGCGGACCGAGCGAACACAGCCTGGCCAGCGGGGCGTTGGCGCGCTGGCAGCTGGACCGGGCGCCGTTCGTCATCGTCGTGACCAGCGGCATGGTCGACGAGTTCCGCGGCACCCTGGCCAATCTGCGCGACGCCCGCGCCCGGGGCTTCGTCATCTGCGCCGACACCCCGCCCGACGCGTGGTTCCCCTTCCAGGGGACGGTGCACGCGGCCGAGGACTCCCGTGCGGTGCTGGCCGCCAAGGGCATCCCGTACGTCTATCTCGACGACCCGGAACGCATCGCGGACGACCTCGCCGAGGCGTACGCCGCCTACCACGCGCACCGCGGCCCGGTCTTCCTGCTCGCCACGCCCGCCGTGCTCGACGCGACGGGCACCGCCGCCGAACTGAACCGGCCAGAAGCCGTCGAGCCGCCCGTGACCGCCGCCCTCCAGGTCCAGGAGAGCGACCTCGAACCGGTGCTCCGCATCGTCAACTCCGAGCCCAGCAGGCTTCTTTGGCAGTGCGGATCGCTGGACGCGGAGGAGTCCTGGCTGGTCCACGACATCGCGTCGCGGGCGGGCGTCGGCCTCGCCGACTCCCTCACCCGGCCCGGCAGCGTGGGCCGCCACCGCGACGGGTCCGTGGTCGAGGAGTATCTGGGCACCCTCGGCCTGTACGCCTTCTCCTCACGCGTCCACGCCTATCTGCACGAGGACGGCAGGCTGCGCCCACGCGGCGAACAGGCCCTGTTCTTCCTCAAGAGCCGCCTGGGCGAGGCCGCCACGCCCTTCTCGCCCCGCACGCTCGGCCGCCAGCTGCGCATCGTCCAGGTCAGCGACGAGAAGGCCCACCTCGCGCCGTACGCCGACCACCCCGTGCACGCCGACGCACGCGCCTTCCTCAAGGCCGTACGCGAGGGACTCGACGTCACGCCGGGCGTCCTCGACGTACGCAAGGAGGCCATCGCACGCACCCGCGACAGCGCCTCCGACGTGATCCACGGGCTTCCCGTGCTCCCGATGAGCGCCAACTACTTCTTCCAGCACCTTCGCACCGTGCTGGAAGAACTGATCACCCGGCACGGCTACACCTACACGGGCGTCTTCGACGTGGGGCGCGGCGGCATCTCCGCCGTCCGCAACCTGCCGCGCACCGGGCCCGGCTTCTCCGGCTGGTACGGCAGGGCGCTGATGGGCGACGCGCTGCAGGCCGTGCCCACCGTCGCCCTGACCCGCGACGACAACGTCCTCGCGTTCATCGGTGACGGCGCCGCATCCCTCGTACCGGACATCACACCGACGCTCGTGCAGCAATCCGCGCTCTACGGACGGCCGTTGCGGCAGAACGTCACCGTCTTCCGTCTCGTCGACGGCGGCCACTCCGTCATCCGCACCTACCACGAGGGCCGCACCGGCGCCGAGGCCAGCCGCCAGACCCAGGTGCTCTCCCTCCTCGAGCCGGAGTGGACCCGCCGCTACGGCGACCTCACCGTCCGGCACCGGCACATCACCGACGCGGCCCGGACCGATCTGCGCGGCCTGCTCCAGCAGCGCGCCGCCATCACCTTCGCCTCGGTCCTGCTCTCCCACAACAACGAGGGCGACGGCCTGAGCCTGCTCTCCTCGCTCGGCTGGCAGCGCGACGAGCTGCCCGAGCTGACCTTCGCCATGGCACGAGCGGCCCGCTGAGGGCAGGTCACGACCGCAGGTCTGCTGGCCCGCAGCTCCTCAGCTCCTCAGCTCCTCAGACGTCTCCTGACACTCACGAATCGGAGTCATCTCCCCATGCCGGCCACCTTCGGCTTCCTCGCGCACCCCATCAGTTCCGGCCACCGCAACCAGGTCCGCGCCCTCGACCTGCTCGGCCGCCTCTTCGACGACCACCGCGGCACACCCGAGCCGCCCGGCACCCGCCGCCACCACGTGCCCGTGCCGCTCCTCACCTCCGTGACCTCCGCCACCGGCGCCACCGCGACCGGCGAGGTCCGCCATCTCCCCTACACCGCACAGCAGTTGTTGGCCCGCCCGACCACCGCACGGGACCTCGTCGTCGCCGAGGTCAGCGCGTTGCGCGAGGAGGCGGGCGCGCAGCTCGTCGGCCTCGGCGGCGCCACCTCCATCGTCGGCGACCGCGGCCTGTGGACCGCCGAACAGGTCGGCGTCCCCGTCACCAGCGGCAACTCCCTGACCGTGTACGCCGCCCACGCCGAAATCGTGCACGTCGTACGGCTGTTGGGGCTCAGCCCGGAGAGCACCCGGATCGCCGTCGTCGGCTACCCCGGTTCCATCGGACTGGCCATCGCGAAGCTGCTGCTCGGCGACGGCCACCCGCTCGACCTGGTGGCCCGCATCGGCACCCAGTCGCCCGAGCGTCTCCTGCGCCACCTGGACCCGGTCCACCACGACCGGGTGCGGATCGTCGGGGACGTCGCACGGTGCACCGCCGACACCCTCCTCTACGTCACCGCTTCCTCGGTCGGCGGCCTGGTCGACCCCGCCGCGCTGCGACCCGGTTCGATCGTGGTCGACGTGGCGCTGCCCCGCGACGTGGCCGAGCCGCCCGCGCCGGACAGCGACGTCCTGGTCATCGACGGCGGCCTGGTCAGCGCGTCGGACGAGGTCCAGGTCGGCGACGGTGCACTGCCCGCACCCGCGCAGCAGCTCAACGGCTGCCTCGCGGAGACCATCGTGCTCGCCCTCGAAGGCCGCGCCGAGTCCTTCTCCCTCGGCCGCGAGCTGAACCTGGAGCGGGTGCGCACCATCGGCGCCCTCGCCGCCCGGCACGGCTTCAGCCCGGTCCCGCTCGCCTCCTTCGGGCGCACCGTCCACGACGACGACGTGGAACGCCTGGCCCGGCACCACCGCCCCGCCCGTTCGGCGTCCCCGGCACCCACGCCCGACACGACCGCCGAGACGCCGCGCCGCTTCGAGCAGCACGTCAACCCGCCCATGGCGCGCCTCTTCGCCGCCCACGGACTCGACCGGGTCTTCACCGGCGGCAACGGCGCCACCCTGACGACCGCCGACGGCACCGACTACCTCGACTTCATCGCCGGGTACGGCTGCCTCAACCTCGGCCACAACCACCCCGAAGTCACCGGCAGGCTGCGGCAGTTCCTCGACGCGTCCGCGCCGACCTTCGTGCAGTACGTGTCCATGCCCACGCACTCCGCCGAGCTCGCCGAGCGGCTCAGCGCCGTCTCCCCCGGCCGCCTGGAGCGGGTCTTCTTCAGCAACTCCGGCACGGAGGCCGTCGAGGCGGCGCTCAAACTGGCGCGGGCCGGCACCGGCCGCAGCCGCCTCGTCTACACGGAGAACAGCTACCACGGCAAGACGCTCGGCGCGCTCTCCGTCACCGGCCGAGCGGGCCACCGCGCCCCCTTCGGCCCGCTGCTCCCCGAGACCGCCGAGGTGCCCTACGGGGATCTCGAAGCCCTGGAGCGGGCCATCGAGGGCGCGGCGGGATTCATCGTCGAGCCGGTGCAGGGCGAGGGCGGTGTCGTGCTGCCGCCGCCCGGTTACCTGCGCGCCGCACGGGAGTTGTGCCGCAAGGCCGGGGCCGCGTTCATCCTCGACGAGATCCAGACGGGCCTCGGACGCACCGGGGCGCTGTTCGCCGCCGACCACGACGACCTCCAGC
Organism: Streptomyces sp. NPDC054872; assembly: GCF_053610705.1. NCBI lineage: Bacteria > Bacillati > Actinomycetota > Actinomycetes > Kitasatosporales > Streptomycetaceae > Streptomyces > Streptomyces sp. NPDC054872. Next base: position 20,437 of record NZ_JBSGYY010000028.1, read on the forward strand.
CGGACATCCTGTGCCTGGCCAAGTCGCTCTCCGGCGGCCTCGTCCCGATCGGCGCGACACTGTGCGCCGCCGACCTGTGGGACGCCGCGTACGGCACCACCAACCGCTCCATGCTGCACTCCTCGACGTTCGGCGGCGGCAACTTCGCGGCGGCGGCCGGGCTCGCCACCCTCGACGTCCTGACCGGCGACGACCTGCCCGCCCATGCCCGCAAGGTCGGCGAGCACCTGCGCGGCAGGCTGCGCGAGGTGACCGCCCCGTACGGCTTCGTCAAGGACGTGCGCGGCGTCGGCATGATGACCGCCATCGAGTTCGACGGTGACTTCTCCGGCGCCGTGCGGGCGCTCGCCGACGAGGCGCTCACCCGCTTCCCCGGCGACCTGCACACCCTGGTGGACTGGCTGCCCGACGAGCTGCGCAGCGCCCTGTCGGGCGTGGGCCGTGCCGTGGAGTCGACGCTCGGCGACCTGATGTGCCTGCGGTTCGTCGGCACCCTGGCCCGCGACCACAAGATGCTGACCTTCGTCACCGCCAACCGCACCGGCGTCATGCGTATCCAGCCGCCGCTCGTCCTGGACACGGCACAGGCCGACCGCTTCGTCGACGCGTTCGCCGAGGTGTGCCAGGGCCTCGCGCTCCACGCCGACCTGGGCGCCTACCGGCAGCCCGCCGTGTCGCCCGCTTCCTGAACCCCGCTTCCTGAACCCCGCTCGGTACACACCTTCTTGGACCTGTGAAAGGAACAGCCACCATGAGCAACACCCTTCAGCAGCAGATGACGGACTACCTCGTCGACCGGCTCGGCCTGCTCCCCGAGGAGATCGGCCCGAAGGCCCGGTTCAAGGAGGACATGGGCCTCGACTCCCTCGACATGGTCGAGCTCGTCTCCCTCCTGGAGTCCCACCTGGGCGCCGCGGTCGCCGACACCGCCCTTGAGCACCTCACCACCCTGCAGGACGTCGTCACGTACCTGGAGGAGCACGGCACCACCACCACGTCCGAGGCCGCCGCGTGAGCGCCCGCCAGGGCACCGGCGCCGCCGCCCGCCGCGTCGTCGTCACCGGCATCGGCCCGGTCACGCCGCTGGCCATCGGCGCCAAGCACTTCCAGGTGGCCCAGATGGAGGGCCGCAGCGCGATACGGCCCATAACCCGCTTCGACGCCACACCCATGCCCGTCCGGATCGCCGGCGAGGTGGACCTGCCCGAGGATCTCGCCCCGGACCGGCGCACCGAGAGGATCACCGACCGGGCGACCCACCTCGCGTCCGCCGCGGCCGAACTGGCCCTGCGCGACAGCGCGCTCGACCTGTCCGCCGAGGACCCCGACCGGATCGGCGTGGTCATCGGCTCCGGCGTGGGCGGCGGCGGAAGCACGGAGGAGAACCTGCGCGCCGCCTACGAGAAGGGCGGCTACCGCGGCCTGTCCGCGCGGTTCATCCCGGCGACCATGGTGAACAGCTCGGCCGCCTGGATCGGCATCAAGTACGGCCTGACGGGACCCAGCAGCGCATCGGTCACCGCCTGCGCCTCCGCGGCCGACTCGCTCGTCGCCGCCCACCAGATGATCACCAGCGGTGAGGCCGACGTCGTCATCGCCGGGGGCACCGACGCCCCGGTGATCGAGTCGGTGCTCGGCGGCTTCGCCAAGATGCGGGCGCTGTCGACGCGCAACGACGAGCCGGAGCGGGCCAGCCGCCCGTTCAGCGCCGACCGGGACGGCTTCGTCCTCGGCGAGGGCGCCGCCGTGCTCGTCCTGGAGGAGGCCGGTCACGCGGCGGCTCGCGGCGCCGCGCCGCTCGCCGAGTTCAGCGGCTACGGACGCTCTTCGGACGCGTATCACATCACCGCCCCGCGACCCGACGGCTCGGGCGCCGCCAAGGCGGTGAGCGCCGCTCTGCGCTTCAGCGGGCTCACCCCGGACGACGTCGACCTCGTCAACGCCCATGGGACGGCCACGTCGTTCAACGACGCGGGGGAGGCGGCGGCCCTGCACTTGGCGTTGGGCGAGGCGGCGGGGCGTATCCCGGTGACCGCCACGAAGTCGCTCACCGGGCACACGTTGGGAGCGTCCGGTGCCATCGAGGCGGTGTCCGCGATCCAGAGCATCGTCCACCGGGTGGTTCCGCCGACCGCCAACCTCGACGCGCCTGACGCGGCGCTCGGCCTTGACGTGGTGGGAGCGGGGGGCCGGGAGGCGGAGATCGACACTGTGCTGTCGAACTCTTTCGCCTTCGGCGGGCACAACGTTGTGTTGGTGTTCCAGCGGCTGGGGTGAGGTTGGAGCGGCCGGTTCTCGTCTGCGGGTCGGTTGTGGCTGGTCGCGCCCACGCGGCGGAGCCGCACGTGTAACAGCCCCGCGCCCCTGACGGGGCGCGGGGCTCCGCCTCCTACGACCCCACGATCGTCGTCAGGAACTCCCCCACCCAGCCCAGCAGTTCACGCCCGACCAATGGCTTGCCACCCACCTTCGCCGTTTTCGGGCGAGGGACGAGCAGCTGATGCACGTTCGCCTTGATGACCGTGCCGGGGTAGAGGCGCTTGAGCCTCAGTTCCTGCGACTCCCGCAGTTCCACCGGGGCGAACCGAATGTTGTTGCCCTGCAGCACGATCTCGCCGACCCCGCACGCACGCGCCAGCATGCGCAGGCCCGCCACCAGGAGGAGGTTCTCCACGGGCTCCGGCAACTTGCCGTAGCGGTCGGTGAGTTCCTCCCGTACGGCCTTGACGTCCTCTTCGCTGCTCGCGGAGGCGATCGAGCGGTAGGCCGCCAGGCGCAGCCGCTCGCCGGGGGCGTAGTCGTGCGGGACGTGCGCGTCGACCGGCAGCTCGACCTTGACCTCGAGCGGCGGCTCCTCCTCCACGCCGCCCTCCAGGGACGCGCGGTAGTCGGCCACCGCCTCGCCCACCATGCGTACGTAGAGGTCGAAGCCGACGCCCGCGATGTGACCCGACTGCTCGCCGCCCAGGAGGTTGCCCGCGCCGCGGATCTCCAGGTCCTTCATCGCCACGTACATGCCCGCGCCCATCTCGGTGTGCTGGGCGATCGTGGCGAGGCGCTCGTGGGCGGTCTCCGTGAGGGGCTTCTCCGGCGGGTAGAGGAAGTAGGCGTAACCGCGCTCGCGGCCACGGCCCACGCGTCCGCGCAGCTGGTGGAGCTGGGAGAGGCCGAAGTTGTCGCCGCGTTCGACGATCAGGGTGTTGGCGTTCGAGATGTCGATGCCCGACTCGACGATCGTCGTGGAGACGAGCACGTCGAACTTCTTCTCCCAGAAGTCCACCACCACTTGTTCCAGGGCCTGTTCGGACATCTGGCCGTGGGCGGTGGCGATGCGGGCCTCGGGGACGATGTCCCGCAGGCGGGCCGCCGCGCGGTCGATGGACTCCACGCGGTTGTGGATGTAGAAGACCTGCCCCTCGCGAAGGAGCTCGCGGCGGACGGCGGCGCCGATCTGCTTCTCCTCGTAGGGCCCGACGAACGTCAGGACCGGGTGGCGCTCCTCGGGCGGCGTGGTGATCGTCGACATCTCGCGGATGCCGGTCACGGCCATTTCGAGCGTACGGGGAATGGGGGTGGCCGACATGGTCAGGACGTCGACGTTGGCGCGCAGCTTCTTCAGCTGCTCCTTGTGCTCGACACCGAAGCGCTGCTCCTCGTCGACGATGACCAGGCCGAGGTCCTTGAACTTCGTCTCCGAGGAGAAGAGGCGGTGCGTGCCGATGACGATGTCGACGGAGCCGTCGCGCAGACCCTCCAGGGTGGCCTTGGACTCGGTCTCCGTCTGGAAGCGGCTCAACGCCCGCACCTTCACCGGGAACTGGGAGTAGCGCTCGCTGAACGTGCCGAAGTGCTGCTGGACGAGCAGGGTCGTCGGGACGAGGACCGCGACCTGCTTGCCGTCCTGCACCGCCTTGAAGGCGGCGCGGACCGCGATCTCCGTCTTGCCGTAGCCGACGTCGCCGCAGATCAGGCGGTCCATCGGGACCGTCTTCTCCATGTCCTCCTTGACCTCGGCGATGGTGGTGAGCTGGTCGGGCGTCTCCACGTACGGGAAGGCGTCCTCCAGCTCGCGCTGCCAGGGGGTGTCGGGGGCGAAGGAGTGGCCGGGGGCCGCCATGCGGGCGCTGTAGAGCTTGATGAGGTCGGCGGCGATCTCCTTGACCGCCTTCTTCGCGCGCGCCTTCGTCTTCGTCCAGTCGGCGCCGCCCAGGCGGTGCAGTGTGGGGGCCTCGCCGCCGACGTACTTGGTGATCTGCTCCAGCTGGTCGGTGGGGATGTAGAGCCGGTCGCCGGGCTGGCCGCGCTTGGCGGGGGCGTACTCCACGACCAGGTACTCGCGCGTTGCGCCCTGGACGGTGCGCTGCACCATCTCGATGTAGCGGCCGACGCCGTGCCCCTCGTGGACGATGTAGTCGCCGACCTCCAGGGTCAGCGGGTCGATCGTCTTCCTGCGGCGCGCGGGCATCCGCTGGCCGTCCTTGCCGGCCGCCTTCTGGCCGGAGAGGTCGGTCTCGGTGAGGACGGCGAGCTTGAGCGCGGGGTCGATGAAGCCGTAGTCGATGGAGCCGCAGGAGACGTGCACCAGCGAGGGCGTGAGCTCGCCCAGCTCCCCGTCCAGGCGGGCCGCGATGCCCTCGCCGCCCAGGACCTCGACGGTGCGGGCGGCGGGGCCGTGGCCCTCGGTCACGTAGACGGTGCGCCAGCCGTCGGCGAGCCAGCCCTTGGTGTCGGCGAGGGCCTTCGCGGTGTCGCCGCGGTAGGTCTCGGTGGCGTGCATGCCGAGCTTGAGGGTGTCATCGTCGCCCGGCGCGTCAGCGCCATATGTCAGCGTCTCGTCGGCGGCGAACGGCGAGACCGACCACCACATCATCCCGAGGTCGCTCGCGTGGTCACGGACGTCGGCGATGCCCCACAGGGACGCGGCGCCGACGTCGATGGGGGCTTCTCCGCCCCCGGCGGTCGCGGCCCAGCTGGCCTGCAGGAACTCCTGGCTGGTGGACACCAGGTCGGCGGCCCGGGTCCGTACCCGCTCGGGATCGCAGACCACGGCCATGGAGTCCCGCGGCATGACGTCGAGCAGCAGCTCCATGTCGTCGACCAGGACCGGCGCGAGGGACTCCATGCCCTCGACGGCGATGCCCTCGGCGATCTTGCCGAGGAGTTCGCCCAGCTCGGGGTGGGCCTCGGCGAGGGCCGCGGCTCTCTCCCGCACCTGGTCGGTGAGGAGCAGCTCGCGGCAGGGCGGCGCCCACAGGCCGTGTTCGGCGACTTCCAGGGAGCGCTGGTCGGCGACCTTGAAGTAGCGGATCTCCTCGACGTCGTCGCCCCAGAACTCGACGCGGAGCGGGTGCTCCTCGGTCGGCGGGAAGACATCGAGGATGCCGCCGCGCACGGCGAACTCGCCGCGCTTCTCGACCAGCTCCACCCGGGAGTACGCGGCTGCCGCGAGGGCCTCCACGGTCTCGTTCAGGTCCGTGCTCTCGCCCGAGCGCAGGGCCACGGGCTCCAGGTCGCCCAGGCCCTTGACCTGCGGCTGGAGGACCGAACGCACGGGGGCGACGATGACGGAGACGGGGCCCGTCTCGGGGTCGTCGGGCCGCGGGTGCGCGAGGCGGCGCAGGACGGCGAGGCGGCGGCCGACGGTGTCGGAGCGGGGCGAGAGGCGCTCGTGCGGAAGCGTCTCCCAGGAGGGGTACTCGACGACGCCGTCCGGCGGGATGATCGTGCGCAGGGCTGCCGCCAGATCCTCGGCCTCGCGCCCGGTCGCCGTCACGGCGAGCACGGTGCGCCCGGTCTCGCGGGCGAGGGCCGCGATGGCGAAGGGGCGCGCGGCGGGCGGGCCGACCAGGTCCACGTGGGCGCGGTTGCCGTCGGCGGCGGCCTTGACCGCTTCGGCGAGTGCGGAGTCCTTGACGACAGCATCGAGCAGACCGTGCAGGCTCATGTGGGCTTTCGCTTTCCGTCCAGGTTCCAGGGCGCGCGGGGCAACGCGAACCGCCCGGCACGTCGTACGGGCCGGGGATCTCCAGCGTACGACCACGGACCGACAGCCGCTGTACGGAGAGCGTTTATCCAGCCCGTCCGGCGTTTGAGGACCGGGGCCGGGGCGGAGCCCCAGGAACGGCGCGGCGGCCGGAGGAGGCCGGACGAGGCCGGACCAGTACACACGATGCGGCCCCCGGCAGGCATCGCCTGCCGGGGGCCGATTCCCCCGCACCCCCGTGGCGGAAGCTATTCCGTGGCGATGGCGTTCAGGACGTTCATCCGGCCCGCCCGGAAAGCGGGGACCAGGGCCGCGAACAGGCCCACGAAGGCCGAGCCGATGAAGACGGTGATGATCGTCGGCCAGGGGATCTCCAGGACCTTCAGACCCTCCAGGGCGAGCAGCTTCTGGGCGGTCGCCCCCCAGCCCATGCCGAGGCCGAGGCCGAGCAGTGCGCCGAAGAGGGCGATGACCACCGACTCCAGGCGGATCATGCGGCGCAGCTGGCGGCGCGAGAGGCCGATCGCCCGCATCAGGCCGATCTCACGGGTCCGCTCGACCACCGAGAGGGCGAGGGTGTTCACCACGCCCAGGATCGCGACGATGATCGCGAGGCCGAGCAGGCCGTAGACCATGTTCAGCATCTGGCCGACCTGGTCCTTCAGCGTCTGCTTGAAGTCGGTCTGGTCCATGACCTTGTACTGCGGATAGTCGGACATGGCGGCCTTCAGCGACGTGTACGCCGCGTCCTGCTGGCCCTTCTCCGCCTTGGCGAACATGATCTCGTTCGGCGGCATCCGGTCGGCGGGCACGTACTTCGCGGCGGTCTCGATGTTCACGTACATCGCGCCCGAGTCGATCGACGTCTCGCTCGACGTGATGGCCCGTACCGTCATCTCGCCGGTCTTGCCGTGGTCGAAGGCGAGCTTCACCTTGTCACCGAGGCCGATGCCGTGGTCCTTGGCGAAGTCCTCGCCGACCGACATGGAGTCCGGCTTGTAGGCGTCCGCCAGCTTGCCGGCGACGGTCTCGCTGCGCAGGTCCTCGGCGTACGTGGCGTCGGCGGCGCTCAGGCCGACCTTCTCGGCGGTCTTGCCGTTCGGGGCGGTCAGGTCCGCCTTGATGTCCTTGTACTGGGTGATGTGGGCGATGTGGTCGGCCTTCTCCAGGGACTTCGCGGCCTTGGGGGTGATGGCCTGGCCGTTGTCGGACTGGATGATGAAGTCCGCGCCGACCGACTTGTCGAGCTCGTCCGTGGCGGAGGCGACCATCGAGGAGCCGACCACCGAGAGGCAGGCGACCAGGGCGAGGCCGATCATCAGGGCCGCGCCGGTGGCGCCGGTGCGGCGCGGGTTGCGCAGGGCGTTGCGCTCGGCCATCCGCCCGACGGGGCCGAACCACCGAAGGAGTACGGCGCTGATGACGCGGACCACGCCGTTCGCGAGGACCGGGCCGATGACGACGAAGCCGATGAGGGTGAGGACCACGCCGCCGCCGAGGAAGAGCGAGCCCTCGCTCGCCTTGTCGGCCTGCGAGGCGGTGTAGAGGCCGAAGGCGCCGGCGCCGGTGAGGACCAGGCCGATGATCGCGCGCAGGACGCTCGCCCTGCCGTCGGCCGGTGTCCCGGCGTCGCGCAGGGCCGCCATCGGGGAGACCTTGGCGGCGCGCCTGGCGGGGAGGTAGGCGGCGAGGACGGTGACGACGACGCCGAGGACCATGCCGACCACGGGCGTCGTCCACTTGACGGTGAGGTCCTGGGTGGACAGTTCCATGCCCATGCCGGACATCAGCTGCATCAGGCCGACGGCGAGCCCGACGCCGGCGCCGACTCCGAGGACCGAACCGATGACGCCGAGAAGCAGTGCCTCGACGAGGACGGAGCGGTTGACCTGCTTGCGGCTCGATCCGATGGCGCGCATCAGGCCGATCTCGCGGGTGCGCTGGGCGACCAGCATCGAGAAGGTGTTGATGATGAGGAAGATGCCGACGAGGAAGGCGATTCCGGCGAAGCCGAGCATCGCGTACTTCATCACGTCGAGGAAACCGCTGACGCTCTCGCGGCCGTCGTCCGACGTCTCCTGCTGCGTCTTGACCTTGTACGCGGAGGCGTCGGCCCCCATGGTCTCGGCGACGTTGCGCTTGAGCACCGCGTCGCTGACGCCCTGCTCGGCGCTCACGTTGACGTGCGTGAACCGCCCTGTGCCGCCGAGGAGTTCGCGCTGCGCGGTCGCGGTGTCGAAGTAGACGATCGCGGCGCCGGGGTTGGTCACCTTGAAGGTGGTGATGCCGGAGATCTTGGCGGTGTGGTCGCCGGAGACGGCGATGGTGCGCAGCTCGTCACCGATCTTGAGGTGGTGCTTGTCGGCGGTGTCGGCGTCGACCATCACGTCGGTGGGTCCGCGCGGGGCGTGCCCGGAGGTGATGTCCATCGACCGCAGGTCGTTGTGCGTCCAGTTGCCCGCGATGGTGGGGCCGCCGCCGGTCGGACCCACGTTCTTCTTCTCGGAGTTGACGACGGTGACGGCGGTGCTGCTGACCGCGCCCTCCGCGGACTTCGCGCCCTCCGCCTTCTTCGCCTGCTCGACGACCGAGGCGGGGAGCGACTCGGGCCTGCCGCTGTCGGGCGTCTCGCCCGAGTCCTCGGCGTTCTTGTCGGTGACGGTGACGTCGGCGGACGTCGCGGCGAAGAGCTTGTCGAACGTCGTGTTCATCGTGTCGGAGAAGACGAGCGTGCCGCAGACGAACGCCACCGACAGGACCACGGCCACGGCGGAGAGCGCCATACGGCCCTTGTGCGCGAAGAAGTTGCGCATCGAGGTCTTGAGGACGGTCATGACGTGCGCCCCCGGGCGTCGAAGTCCTTCATGCGGTCCAGGACGCTCTCGGCGGTCGGCGAGTACATCTCGTCGACGATCCGGCCGTCCGCGAGATACAGCACCCGGTCCGCGTACGAGGCCGCCACCGGGTCGTGCGTGACCATCACGATGGTCTGGCCCAGCTCGGTCACCGACTTGCGCAGGAAGCCCAACACCTCCGCTCCCGCACGGGAGTCGAGGTTTCCGGTCGGCTCGTCACCGAAGATGATCTCGGGGCGCGCGGCGAGGGCGCGGGCCACGGCGACGCGCTGCTGCTGGCCGCCGGAGAGCTCGGTCGGGCGGTGCTTGAGGCGGCCCGCGAGACCGACGGTCTCCACGACCTGGTCGAGCCAGCCGCGGTCGGGTTTGCGGCCCGCGATGTCCATCGGGAGCGTGATGTTCTCGATGGCGTTCAGGGTCGGGAGCAGGTTGAACGCCTGGAAGATGAAGCCGATCCGGTCCCTGCGGAGCTGGGTGAGCTTCTTGTCCTTCAGGCCGGTGATCTCGGTCTCATCGAGGTAGATCTGCCCGGAGGACACGGTGTCGAGGCCCGCGAGGCAGTGCATCAGGGTCGACTTGCCCGAGCCTGAGGGACCCATGATCGCGGTGAACTGCCCGCGGGCGATGTCCACGTCGATCTCGTCGAGCGCGACGACCCGGGTCTCCCCCGATCCGTACGCCTTCACGACCTGGCGCGCCCGTGCCGCCACGGCCGTACGCCCTCCAGTGCCCCCGTGCCTGGGAATGGTTACAGCCGTTGTCACGGTAAGTCTCCTAAGTCGGTTACGTGGTAGATCAGATGTACTCAGGCGTGTTCGCCACGCATAAAGAGTCTGGTCGTCCGACGGCTCAGGCGCGCTGGTGCCCAGCGCAGTCTTCTGCTGGGGAAAACCCCACCCCCGAAGGTGTGGCTGGTCGGTCCCTGCGCCTTTCCCCGGTGCGGCCCGGAGACTTCCCGGCCCGCCCCGTCGGCATAAAGCCAATCTAAGAAGCGGCCGGGGCCTTCTCGTCCTCCGGCAGTACGAACGCTCCCCGGTCCGTAGTACGGAGGTTCCCCTAGGGGATCTCCACCTCCCGGTGGAGCGGCTCTCGGGGTTGCTCCGCCCTCCTGCGGAGCGGACACCGGCCCACCTGCCGGGATGTTCTCCACCCCTGCCCCGCGGCCCACCCGGGTGAGAAGGTGACCGGAAGCAATTAGATGCAGGGGGAAGGAATCTCGGTGAGCGGCATATCCTCGGGCACGCAGGACACCCGGCGGCGCGGCCCCGTCGTGGCCGCCCTCATGCTCGCCATGGCGCTCGCCGCCCTCGACTCCACGATCGTCTCGACTGCCATCCCCCAGATCGTCGGCGACCTCGGCGGCTTCTCCGTCTTCTCCTGGCTCTTCTCCGGCTATCTGCTCGCCGTCACCGTCACCCTGCCCATCTACGGCAAGCTCTCCGACACCTTCGGCCGCAAGCCCGTCCTCATCGCGGGCAGCATCCTCTTCCTCATCGGCTCGGCCCTGTGCGCCGTGGCCTGGAACATGGGGGCGCTGATCGCCTTCCGCGTCGTCCAGGGCCTGGGCGGCGGCGCGCTCCAGGGGACGGTGCAGACACTCGCCGCCGACCTCTACCCCCTCAAGGAACGCCCCAAGATCCAGGCGAAGTTGTCCACCGTGTGGGCCGCTTCGTCGATCGCGGGGCCCGCGCTCGGCGGGCTCATCGCCGCGTACGCCGACTGGCGCTGGATCTTCCTGATCAACCTGCCGATCGGGGCGGTGGCCCTCTGGCTGATCGTGCGCCACCTCCACGAGCCGCAGCGCGAGGAGGCCACCCGGGGGCGCACCGACTGGGCGGGCGCCCTCGCCGTCTTCGCCTGTGGCGGCGTCCTGCTCACCGCGCTCGTGCAGGGCGGTGTCGCCTGGGGCTGGCTCTCCGCGCCGTCGCTCGCGCTGTTCGCGGGCGGGCTGCTCCTCGCGGCGGCCGTCGTGGTCGTCGAGCGGCGCGCGGCGGAGCCGATCATCCCCGGCTGGGTCTGGCGCCGGCGCACCATCGCCGCGGTCAACCTCGCCCTGGGCGCGCTCGGCCTCCTGATGGTCGCGCCGACGGTCTTCCTTCCGACGTACGCCCAGTCCGTGCTCGGCCTGGCGCCGATCGCCGCCGGGTTCGTGCTCTCCGTGATGACGCTGAGCTGGCCGGTCTCCGCCGCCCTGAGCCAGCACGTCTACCGCAGGCTCGGCTTCCGCGACACGGCGCTCATCGGCATCGGCGGGGCCGCGCTGTTCCTCTTCGCGTTCCCCTTCCTGCCCTATCCGGGGCAGGCCTGGCAGCCGGCACTGATCATGCTGCTGCTCGGCGCGGCGCTCGGCCTCTTCCAACTGCCGCTGATCGTCGGGGTGCAGTCCACCGTGGGCTGGTCCGAACGCGGCACGGCCACCGCGTCCATCCTCTTCTGCCGCCAGATAGGCCAGACCCTGGGTGCCGCGCTCTTCGGCGCCGTCGCCAACGGGGTCCTCACCTCGCGGCTCGGCGGCGCGGGGTCCCTGGACTCGGTGGCCCACGCGCTGGAGGACCCGGCCTCGGTCGCCGACCCCGAACGGCTGCGGCGCGCCGTCGACTCGGCGGTCGACACCGTGTACGTGGGGGCGGGGTGCGCGGCGGTTGTCGCACTCCTCGTACTGGTGTTCCTCGCGCCTCGGCGGTTTCCGGTAATCGGGGCGGACACCCCGGAGAACGGGGAGGTCAGCGCCTCGGAGAGCGGAAAAGATGCCGAACTTGCCCCGCGCGAAAGCCCCGTGAACAGACCGACCGACTAGACCGACCAACCAGTATGGGCAAAACCCTTCGCGGCTCTACTACTTACAAGTAACGTGCTCGATCCTCACCTCTCGCTCCCTGCGGTCCCGCACCGGACCGACGCCGCGCAAGGAGAACCGGGATGCCCTACCCTCACCAGCCCCAAAACCCTCAACGCCCGCAGCACCCCCAGCGCCCGCACAGCCCCCGCTCACCGCAGTACCCCCCGGGCCTGCACGCCCCCTCGTACCCCGCCTACGCTTGGCAGCCCGTCGCGCCGCCACCTCCCCCACCACCCCCACGGCTCCCCCGCCACCCCGCACTCGGCCGCCACAGCGACCTGCGCCGCCTGCGCAGCGCCTACCGCTGGCAGCGCCGCGTCGCCACCCTCACCGCGCTCGGCTACTTCATCCTCTTCCTGATCCTCTCCACCTTCGCCCCGTCCCTGATGACGGACCCGGTCTCCGGCGGCCTCTCCACCGGACTGCTGCTCGGCCTGTGCCAGGTGCCCGTCACGCTGCTCGCCATAGGGCTGTACGAGTACACGGCCCGCCGCAGGGTCGACCCGCTGGCCGAACGGCTGCGCAAGCTGGCGGAGTTGGAGGCCAACCGATGAGCCCCGGTACCGAGAGCGGCATGACGCTGGCCGCCGACTCGGCACAGGCCATGTCCCTGGTGGCGTTCACCGCCGTCGTCACCCTCACGCTGCTCCTCTGCGTGATGACGGGCCCCGACCGCGACAACCTCGGCGAGTTCTACACCGGCTACGGCGCCCTCTCCCCCATGCGCAACGGCCTGGCCATCGCGGGCGACTACATCTCGGCGGCGACCGTGCTCGGCACCGGCGGAGTCATCGCGCTCCTCGGGTACGACGGTGTCGTCCTCGCCCTGAGCACGGCCCTCTCCCTCATGCTCCTCATGTTCCTGCTCGCCGAACCCCTGCGGAACGCGGGCCAGTTCACGATGGGCGACGTACTGGCACGCCGGATGCCCGGACGGGCCGTACGCATCACGGCCTGCGCGGCGACACTCGCCGCGCTGATCCCCCTGATGCTGGTGCAGCTGGCGGGCGCGGGAGACCTGCTCTCCTTCATCCTCGGATTCTCCGGCGAGGGCGTGAAGACAGCGTGCGTCGTCGCACTCGGCGCACTCATGATCAGTTACGCGGCGATCGGCGGTATGAAGGGCACCGCCCTCATCCAGATCCTGAAGATCGTGATGCTGCTCGGCTCCGGCGCGGTCATCGCCGCCCTGATCCTGCGCCGCTTCGACTGGGACCTCGGCGCGCTGCTCGCCGCCGCCGAGCAGGGCAGCGGAGTCGGCCCCGCCTTCCTCCAGTCCGGCCTGCAGTTCGCGGGCGGCCCCAACCCCGGCCTGGACATGATCAGTTCGGAACTCACGGTGGTCCTCGGAGGCGCATGCCTGCCGCACGTGACGATGCGCATGTACACGGCCCGCAGCGCGCCCGAGATACGCCGCTCGATGTCCTGGGCGGTGTCCTTGGTGGCGCTCTTCGTCCTCATCATCACGATCGTCGGCTTCGGCGCGACGGCGATGATCGGGCGCGCGGCGATCGCCCAGGCCGACCCGCAGGGCAACACGGCCTATCTACTGGGCTCCAAGGCGGTGTTCGGCGTCCACGCCACGACGTTCGAGACCCTCATCTTCACGACGGTCACCACGGCGATCTTCCTCACGCTGCTCGCCTCGGTCGCCGGAATGATCCTCGCCTGCGCCAACTCCCTGGCCCACGACGTCTTCGCGCACCTGCGTCTGCGCAGGGAGCTCACCCCGCGCCGCGAGATGACGCTGGCCCGCGTCTCGGCCCTGGCCATAGGGGGCCTCGCGATCGTCCTCGCGGTCATGGTCAAGGACCGCAACCTGCAACCCCTGGTCACCCTCTCCTTCTGCCTGGGCGCATCGGCCCTCGCCCCCGCCCTGGTCTACAGCCTCTTCTGGCGCCGCTACACCCGCCGGGGCCTCCTGTGGACCCTGATCGGCGGCACCCTCGGCTCCGTCATCCTCATGACCGGCACCAATCTGGTCTCGGGCTCCCCCACCTCGGCCTTCCCGGACCACGACTTCAACTGGTTCCCCTTCACCACCACAGGCATCGCCTCCATCCCCCTCGGCTTCCTCCTGGGCTGGCTCGGCACGATGTCCTCGGGCCCGAGGGAATCGGAGAAACAACGCAGGAGGTACGAGGCGGTGGAGGGATGGATCCTGGCGGGGGTGACGAGGAGGTAGAACTCGACGGGGCAGTTGACGGCCCCTCCCAGGGAGAACTCGACGCGGGGTAAACGGGTGGGTGGACGGGAAAGATCAGCCGCCAAGCGGCGCCTAGGACACCCGCCCGGTCAGCGCGGCGAGACTGCTCCGCACATGCTCCATGTGCGCCCGCACCTCGTCCCACTCCTCACCGTGCTCCCGCAGCATCCGCTCGGTCTCCCGGGCGATCCCTTCCTCCCGGGCGCCCGCGGCAGCGACCAGCTCCGCGCCCCGCGCCTCCGCGTCCTCCTGGCCGTGCCGGGCGGACTCCTCCGCCTCAGCGAAGGCCCGCTTGGCCTCGGACAGGCGGGCCTCGGCGGCGGCCACGAGCGAAGCTTCGTGAGCCTCCGCCTCGGCCTCCCGCAGGGCGATCTCCCGCTCGGCGGCATCCCACCGCTCGGCGTGCTCCTTCTCCTGATCCTCCAGGAGCGTCGCACTGCGCTCCCGCGTCTCCCGCAGTGCCGCCAGGGCCTCGCCCCGCCACTCCTTCACGTCACGGCGGGCCGCGATCCGCGACTCGTCCGCGCTCGCACGGCAGGCCAGCAACCGCTGCCGGGCCCGCTCGTCGGCCTCGCCGAGGACCTCGTCGGCGTACGCGCGAGCGGCGTCGCGAAGCTCCCCGGCCTCCGCCTCGGCCGCCTCCGTCGTGCTCCGCGCGTCGGCCTCGCCCGACTCCCGTACGGCCGCGGCCTCCGCCTCGCTCAGGGCGAGGATGTCGCGCGCGCGCTCGCCCAGCGTCTCGTACGTCTGAGGGGCGAGCCGCGAGACCACGTCCCGCAGCCGTTCCGCCTCCGCCTCCATCTCCTTGGCGAGGACGGTGAGCCGGGCGGCGCGTTCCCACGCGTCGTCGCGGTCCCGGGACAGATCGAGGGCGTACGCGTCCACCTGCTCGGGACGGTAGCCCCGTCCCCGCACGGCGACGAAGCCGTGCTCCGACGCCGTTGAACCGCTGCTCATCCTTGAATCCCTCCTCCGACGCACCACGCGCGTACTACGCGATTGGCGCACATCTTGATGGATCAAGCGGAAGCGCTCATAACGCGACACTCCGCTCATCTCATCTGTTCAAGGATGCGTTATTTCCTGGCGGAAGTCGGAATCGGGGGGTGCGGTCCCGCCACCGGGCGACGGGCACAGCCTTGGCGCCCGCACCAAGCCCGCCGCTTCGCGGCAGATCTTTCCCGCCCACCCACCCGATTACCCCGGGGTGCTCGGGTGGGTGGGTGGGACACATCCGTCGCGAAGCGGCGGCTCTGGAAAGCAGCCAGCCGCCCCGAACACGGCCCGGGAAACGGCGAGGCGCTCGGCCCCAGTGGGGTCGAGCGCCTCGTATGCGTGTGCCGCCACCCCCGCAGGGGCGGGCTCAGAGCAAGCCGTCCCACATCTGCTCAAGGAGTACCGACCACCAGCTCTCCGGCGAAGCAAGCGCCGCCGGGTCCAGTGCCGCGAGCTGCCCCTGGAAGTCCACCGTCCAGCGGCCCGCCTGCTCCTGGTTCAACCCATACCGCAGCCGCCACATACGACCGAGCAGCGCCAGGCAGCGCGCGAACTCGGGCAGCCCCGTGTTCACGAACTGCGGCGGCACCGGAGCACCACCGGGACCGGCCTCCACCGGCACGGCGACGATGTTCGCCGTGCCGTACTGGACACAGATCGCGCGGCCGAAGTCACTGCCCATCACCAGGTACGAACCCGCGTCCGACGCCGGCTGCACCCCGCGCTCCTGCGCCGTCTCGGCGAGCGTCGGCACCGGACGGCCGGGCTGGGCCTGCGCCCAGAAGAACGGACCGAAGTCGACGGGCAGGCCCGCCACGACGAGCGTGTGCGCCACGAGATCGGGCACACCCTGCCGGGACACCGCCCGCTGGTCGAAGCGGAAGATGCCGGGCCCGAACGCGCCCACCAGCTCCTGCGCCACCCCCTCCGGCGGGATCGGCGGCGCGGGCTGCACCTGCGGCAGCGGCGCGCGCACCGGCGCGGGGCGCGCCGGACCGTCCGCGACCTGGTGCAACTCGGCCTGGTGCGCGATGAGTTGCTGCATGCCACCCTGCCGGGACCCGTGGTCCCTGCCGTACGGGGCGATGCTCGTGATCCGCGCCTGCGGCCAGGTCTCCCGGATCATGCGGGCGCAGTACGCGCCCGGCAGCTCGCAGGACTCCAGCTCCGTGTGGAGTTCGAGCACCTGCTGCGGCGGCACGTTCATGCCGCGCAGCTCGTGCAGGATCTGCCACTCCGGGTGCGGCGTGCCGGGCGCCGAGCGGCGGATGAGCTGCTGCTCGGAGCCGTCCTGCGCGCGGTAGCGGAGTACGGCCTGGTAGCCGGGGCCGACGGTCGGCTGACCGGTGGGCGGCTGCGGGTAGCCGTAGGGCTGACCCGGCGCGGGGGGCGGCATGCCGGGAACACCCGGAGCACCGGGAGCCTGCGGCGGCATGGGCGCGCCGGGGCCGCCGACCGCGGGGCCGGCCAGCATCGTCGCGGCATGGTGCACACCGCCGCCGGGAGCACCCGGAGCCGCGGGGGGCTGGGGCGCGCCAGGAGCACCGGGCGGACCGGGAGGTTGCGGGGCACCCGGAGCGCCGGGCGGGCCAGGAGGCTGCGGAGCACCCGGCGGCTTGATCCCACCGGGGCCACCGAGACTCGGGTCGGCCAGCATCGTCGCCGCGTGGTGCACACCACCGGGAGGCGTACCCGGAGCACCGGGCGGACCGGGAGGCTGCGGGGCACCCGGAGCGCCGGGCGGGCCGGGAGGCTGCGGGGCGCCCGGAGCACCCGGCGGCTTGATCCCACCGGGACCACCCAGACTCGGGTCCGCCAGCATCGTCGCCGCGTGGTGCACACCACCGGGAGGCGTACCCGGAGCACCGGGCGGCTTCGGCGCGTCCGGAGCCGCGGGCGGCTGAGGTCCTTCGGGGCCGAGCGCCGACACGAACTGCGTCGGGACGTAACCGCCCGCAGGGGTGCCCGGAGCACCCGGGCCGGACGGCGGCGGCGTACCACCCGGCGGCATGCCGGGGGTCCCCGGGGCGCCGGGAGGCGGCGGCGTACTCGCACCGCCGCTGCCACGGGCGCCACGCGGCGGCGCCTGAGCCTTGCTGGTCGCGGCGTCGGCGATGTCCCCCGCGCCGGGAGGCACGGAACCCTGCGGGTAGCCGTACGCGGACGGGTCCGGAGCGCTCACGCCCGGAGGCGGCGGCATGTTCACCGCGGCACCGGCGGGCGGCGGGGGCAGGTTCGGCCCCGGAGCGGCGGGAGGCTGCGCACCGGGTGCACCGGGCGCACCGGGCCCCTGCGGATAGCCGTACGCGGACGCGTCGGGAACACCGGCGCCCGCGGGCGGCGGCATGTCCCTGCCGTCCAGCGCGGGTGCCACCGTCGTCGACGGAAGGCCGCTGCCGCCGTGCATCAGCGCGGTCTTGGCCTCCGGCGCCACACCGGGCGGCGGAGTGTCGTCGTCGTCACCGCCGACCAGCGGCGGCGCGAACACGGTCGCGGGCGCGGGCACCGAACGGTCGTCGCCCGAGTCCGCGTTGGTGTCCGTACCGGCCCACGGGGTGGCCCCGACCGGCGCGCCACCCGACCCCCCGGCCGCGGGCCACGGCGTACCGCCACCGGGCGCTTCGGGAGAAGAGGGGGAAGAGGGGGACGAGGGAGAAGAAGAAGCAGTCGGAACAGCCGGAGCAGGCACCGCGTCCGACGGGCCCGCATCCGATGGACCCCCACCCGACAAGCCCCCACCCGACGGACCCGCCCCTGCGGACGCCCCCGCGGACGACTCCCCCCTGCGATCCGGGATGCCCAGCTTGTCCGCCGCCTCCTGGAGCCACTCAGGGGGGCTCAACAGGAACGACGTCTGATTCAGGTCGACCCGCTCGGGCGGGGCCGGCGCCGCGTCCTCCGGGGCCATCTCCGGCGCGCCGTACTCCTCCTCGTACCGGCGGATCACCTCACCGACCGGCAGACCCGGCCAGAGCGTGGCGTCGCCGCTGTCCCGCGCGATGACGAGCCGCTGACGGCCGCCGTCGGACACCGGACCGTTCTCGCGGTCCTCCGCCCACACGACGAAACCCAGCTCGAACTCCCGTACCCGCACCGCACGATGCTGGTAGCCGGGCACATCGCCGTTGATCCATTCCTCGGCGCGCTCCTGCGCCTGCGCGAAGGTCACCATCGCCAAGTCACTCCCCCACCGGGACGGCGCGCGCGAAGCCACCGTCCACCATCAGGTTCGCCACGGTCTCCAACTCCGGCGGATTGCCCGCGAGCCGGGACAAGAACGCGTCGAAGTCGTCACCGCACGGCAGCAGCAGCCGCTGCACCCGCTCGGCCGGCTGCCAGCCCGCCGTCTCCGAGACGTCCCGTGCGTCGTCGTACGCGCAGAACCACACCGAACCGATCTGGTCGCCCTTGACCTTCACCGCCAGAATGCCGCCCTGCACGAAACCGACCCCCAAGTAGTCCTTGGTGAGATGGTCGCGCAGACATTTGTTCACGTACACCAGGTCGTTGACCGCGGCCTCGTCCCGCACCGTGAAGAACGGCTGGTCGATCAGGAGACCCAGCTCCGCGTCCAACGCCGTACCCACCGGCGCGCAACCGCCCGCCGCCTTCAGGAAGGAACGGTAGGCGCCGGGCAGCCGGTAACCCAGCTCCTCCTCCGCGCCGAGAATCTCCTGCTCGGACACCGCGACCGCCGACTTCGGCAACGCGAGATGCGCGGGGCGGGTCTCCTGGAGCGGACGCGTACCCCTCTTGTCCTGGTCGACCGGCGTCGTGGCGAGCCCGCCGTGATGCCGCAGAAGCGCCTTCACCTCCACCGGGACCAGCTCGAGACGCCGGCCGCCCGGCACGTGATGCCAGGTCCAACCGTGCGGGGTCGCCACCGGAGGAATCGTGTCCCACAGCTCGTGGTCCGCCGCGGCCATCGCCGCGTTCGCGGAGACGTAGTCCGTCAGGCGCAGCTCGTCGACACCGAAACCCTCCGGAGGCTCGGCGATCTCGGCCGCCGCACGCGCGTACGCCGAGAAGTCCGGATAGCCGTGCTCGTCCACGCGCACACCTCTGGGATGGCGCGTGGCCCGGACCGGATCCGGGAAGTGCACGACCTGCCCGGCGTAGGCCGCGTTCGGCGGTGCGGCTTGCTGCCCCAGCCGACCTGTCGTCATGGCGGTTGCCCCCTGCGGCACTGTTAATGGTTTCGCGGATCGGTGTGCGTGGATTGTGCGACTTCGTCCTGCGTTCCGCTGGCTGCGGACATCGACAGCCTATGCGCAAGGACGACACCGGTCACCGGGCCTCCGGTTCCATGACCAGCAGCCACCGGACCGTCACCGTGCGACGAAAGCCGGGCGTGTCGCGGTGCCCCAGCTTCCGCACCACCCGCCCCATTTGGCAGGCTGTCCCCGCAACGCGGGGGCGTGGCACACGCGGTCACAGCCGCGAGTTGCGGGGAGGGAAGCACCACCATGCACACGGCACAGACCGGTACGGCCGACAACACGGCGGCCACGACGACACCCTCGGCGACCGCCGAGCACCCCACCGACACGGGAGATCCACGCGTCGGCTGGAGCAGCGCGTCCGCGCACGCGCCCACCCTGCGCCAACGCCGCGACGGCATACTTCCCACCGTCGCCGCCGCACTCTCCGTCCGCGGCGCGACCCTCACGAGCACCGCGGGCCGCGGCGAGGAACCTCCCGCCCTGCACCCACTCGTACAGGACTTCCTCGACACCCTCACAAGCGGTCAGCGCGAACGCTTCACCGGGCGGTGCGCCGAAGCCATCCTCATCTCACGCCACCTCACGACGGCCGACGGAAGCCGCTCCAAACGCGCGGCACGAAAACCGATGACCAACGGCGAGGCCCGCAAAGCCCTCAAGCACGCCAAGCTCACCACCCGCCGCATCCGGGAGGACGGCGACCCGTTGCACGGCGGCTTCGCCCGCCCCTGCCGCTCCTGCACCGCCCTCACAGCGCACTTCGGCGTACGGATCGTGGAACCCCCGACACCCGAATCCTGATCCCCACCACCGAGAGCCGCGCACCGCGAACCGCGAACCGCAACGAGGGCCGCACATGCACACCGAACAGCACACCGAGAACCCCGCACACACCACCCAGACCGCCGCCTCACCCCGCTTCCCCGTCCCCGTCGACGCCGCCCTGCGCGCCGCCGGCTGGACCCCCGGACGGTGGGACATAAAGCAGGCCGAGATCTGGGCCGACGTCCTGCGCCGCCACACCTCACCCGCGGGACACCGGCACGCCGTCTTCCCCGCCGCCGTCGAGGCCTGGGCCGAATTCGGCGGACTGCACATCACCCCGCAGGGCCCCGGCCGCCACATAGCGCCCGCCGCCGTCCACCTGGACCCCCTCTACGGCCTCCACCTCGCCCGCACCCTCGGCGACCTGGGCCGCGCCCTCGACACCGAGGTGTGCCCCATAGGAGAAGAGACGGAGACCGCGGCACTCCTCGCCATCGACGCGGAAGGCCGCGTCTACAGCCTCGACCACAGCGGCGACTGGTACCTGGGCGCCCACATCGACGAAGCCCTCGCCACCCTCGCATCCGGCACCCAGCCGGAACGCCTCACAGCCGGCTGACCACTGACCACTGACGACAGGGCTGACCACAGGGCCTAGGCCGCGGCCGCCGGCAACACCGCGGACACCCGGAAACCACCCGCGTCCGTCGGACCCGATACGAAGACACCACCCAGCGCGGTGACCCGCTCCTTCATGCCCACCAGACCATTGCCCCCGCTCGGCAGCCGGGCGTCCCCCGGACCCACCTCCGGCGGCGGCTCGTTCTCCACCTGCATCGCGATCTCCGCACCGCGGTGCGCCAGCCGCACGTACGTCTTGGCGCCCGCGGCATGCTTGTGCACGTTGGTCAACGCCTCCTGGACCACCCGGTACGCGGTCTGCTCGACATCCGCCGCGTACGCACGGGGCTCCCCCTCGACGGACAGATCCACCGCCATCCCCGCCGCACGGGACTGCCCCACCAACTCATCCAGCTCCGCCAGACACGGCCCGTCCTCGTCCACCGCACGCGAGGCCGCGGCAGCCGCGGCGAACCCCACGGCGGCCAACGGCACAGCGTCCGAGACCGACCCGTGCCGACCGCCCGTCACCGCGGGCGCCTCCCCGGTCCGCAGCACACCGAGCATCTCGCGCAGCTCGGTCAGCGCCTGCCGCCCCATGTCCCCCACCAGAGCGGCGTTCTTGACGGCCTTCTCCGGATCCTTCCGCGCGACGGCCTGCAACGCGGCGGCGTGCACCACCATCAGACTCACCCGATGCGCGACCACGTCATGCATCTCCCGCGCGATCCGGGTCCGCTCCTCGTTACGCGCCCACTCCGCCCGCTCCTCGGCACGCTCGGCCAGCAGCTGCAACTCACCCTTCAGACTGTCGGCCCGCTCCCGCAAACTCTCCATGAGCCGCCGCCGCGCCCCCACATACAGCCCGAGCAGGATCGGCGGCGCGGTCAGACCGACGGACGTGGTGATCGCGATGAACGGTATGAACCCCTCCGCGAACCCCAGATCCCCGCTCTCCATGTCCTGCCGAGTCCGCACCAACGTCACGATGAGCGTCCCCAGCAACGACATCCCGGCAAGCGACCCGATGATCCGCCGAGGCAACTCGGAAGCCGCCAACGTGTAAAGCCCGACGACGGTAAGAAAGATCCCCATCTGCGCAGGCGTGATCGCGATCGAAATGAGCACCACGGCGATCGGCCACCGCCGCCGCAACACCAGCGAAGCCCCCGCCACCGCCCCGAACGCCACCCCCACCCCCGTGGGAATCCCCGTGTCCCCCGCGAACGTGATCCCCTCGGCCCCGCACTCCGCCGCCGAGGCCAACGCGAGCCCCACGTCCAGCACGGCACTGCGCCGCCGCTCCCACCACCACGGCCCGCTCACGGCCGCGCTGTGGTTCTCCCCCGTCGTGGTCATACCGTCCAGCCTACGGGCGACAAGCCCTCCTTTTCCGGCGAGTTTCCGGCTCGGTGATCGAACGCACGCACTGTTCGACACAAAACGAAACGGCCAGAAATCCCTCGAACTGCTGAACCGCTCCCGAACCCCTGCCGGACGCCCGCATTCCGGACGAGGGTCGCCGTCGGCGCCGAAGCGCTGATCTCTACCGTCGCGTGGAAGGGGCTTGGTACGGCATAGTGTTGGGTGCCGCGACGGCGACCTGACCGAATGTCCGGTTTAGGGCGCTTCAATCCCCCGTGGTGTAATTGGCAGCACTGTGGCTTTTGGTGCCATCTGTCCGGGTTCAAGTCCTGGCGGGGGAGCTTCTCTCGGGTCCTGACCGCAAGGTCAGGACCCGCCCTCATTTCCGCCCCACAACGCCCCGGTATCCTGCGGATGTCCACTCCCCGCACATCCGAAGCCGAAGGGCACCCCCGTGAGCGCCAACAGCCCGGCAGCCGTCGTCGTCCTTGCAGCGGGTGAGGGCACCCGTATGAAGTCGGCCACCCCCAAGGTCCTGCATGAGATCTGCGGGCGTTCCCTCATCGGGCATGTGCTCGAAGCCGCGTACGCGCTGAGCCCGGAGCGGCTCGTCACCGTCGTCGGGTTCGCCCGCGAGCAGGTCGTCGCACATCTGGGGACGATCGCCCCGGACGTGCGCACGGCGTACCAGAGCGAGCAGAAGGGCACGGGCCACGCGGTCCGCATCGGTCTGGACGAGCTCGGCGGTGCCGTGGACGGGACCGTGATCGTCGTCTGTGGTGACACGCCGCTGCTGACGGGTGCGACGCTCCAGAAGCTGGCCGAGACGCACACCGGTGACGGCAACGCCGTCACCGTGCTGACCGCCGAGGTGCCGGACGCGACCGGTTACGGGCGGATCGTGCGGGACGGCGAGAGCGGCGCGGTGACCGGGATCGTGGAGCACAAGGACGCCACCGAGAAGCAGCGTCTGATCCGTGAGATCAACTCCGGTGTGTTCGCGTTCGACGGGCAGCTGCTCGCGAAGGCGCTGGGCAAGGTGCGTACGGACAACAGTCAGGGCGAGGAGTACCTGACGGATGTCCTGGGGATCCTGCGGGAGGCGGGGCATCGTGTGGGCGCGGCCGTCACCGGCGACCACGAGGAGATCGCGGGGATCAACAACCGTGTGCAACTGGCCGAGGCGCGGCGCACCTTGAACGACCGCCTGCTGACCGAGGCGATGCTGGCGGGTGTCACGGTCGTGGATCCGGCATCCACGTGGATCGACGCGACGGTGACGTACGAGCAGGACGCGCTCGTGCACCCCGGCACGCAGCTCCACGGCGCCACGCATCTCGGTGAGGGCGCCGAGGTCGGGCCCAACACCCGCCTGACGAACACGAAGGTCGGTGCGGGCGCCCGGGTGGACAACACGGTGGCGTACGACTCCGAGGTCGGGGAGCAGGCGAGCGTCGGTCCGTTCGCGTATCTGCGGCCGGGCACCCGGCTCGGCCTGAAGGCGAAGGCCGGCACGTTCGTGGAGATGAAGAACTCGAACATCGGTGAGGGCACGAAGGTCCCGCACCTGTCGTACGTGGGGGACGCGACGATCGGTGACTTCACCAACATCGGTGCTGCCAGCGTCTTTGTGAACTACGACGGTGAGGCGAAGCACCACACGACGGTGGGGTCGCATTGCAAGACGGGTTCGGACAACATGTTTGTGGCTCCTGTCACTGTCGGGGACGGGGCTTACACGGCGGCGGGTTCGGTCATCACGAAGGATGTTCCGGCGGGTTCGTTGGCGGTTGCCCGTGGGCAGCAACGGAATATCGAGGGTTGGGTGGCGCGCAAGCGTCCGGGCAGCGCGGCTGCGAGGGCGGCGGAGGCGTCGTCCGGGGAGTCCGGGAATCCGGCGGGCGGAAGCTGACCGGAAACAGGTGCGTCGTACAACGCGTACCGTGATAGATGCACACCATTTCGGCCGGCTCAGCGCATCGGACTGTGTTTTTCCGGGGCGTGCGAGGACGGCAGCGGGAAGAACTCGTCTGAGGAGACTAGTGCTGTGACCGGGATCAAGACGACCGGCGAGAAGAAGTTGATGCTCTTCTCCGGCCGCGCCCACCCCGAGTTGGCCCAGGAGGTCGCACACAAGCTGGGTGTCGACATCGTGCCGACGAAGGCTTTCGATTTCGCCAACGGCGAGATCTATGTGCGGTATCAGGAGTCGGCTCGTGGCGCGGACTGCTTCTTGATCCAGAGCCACACGGCTCCGATCAACAAGTGGATCATGGAGCAGTTGATCATGATCGACGCGCTGAAGCGCGCGTCGGCCCGCTCCATCACCGTGATCGTGCCGTTCTACGGCTACGCGCGCCAGGACAAGAAGCATCGCGGCCGTGAGCCGATCTCGGCGCGTCTGGTGGCGGACCTGATGAAGACCGCGGGCGCGGACCGCATCCTCACGGTCGACCTGCACACGGACCAGATCCAGGGCTTCTTCGACGGTCCGGTCGATCATCTCTTCGCGCTGCCGGTCCTCGCGGACTACGTGGGCGCGAAGGTCGACCGCTCGAAGCTGACCGTGGTCTCCCCCGACGCCGGCCGTGTCCGTGTCGCCGACCGCTGGTGCGACCGTCTGGGCGCGCCGCTGGCGATCGTGCACAAGCGCCGTGACAAGGACGTCGCCAATCAGGTCACCGTCCACGAGGTCGTCGGTGACGTGAAGGGCCGTGTCTGTGTCCTGGTCGACGACATGATCGACACGGGTGGCACGATCTGCGCCGCCGCCGACGCGCTGTTCGCGCACGGCGCGGAGGACGTCATCGTGACGGCGACGCACGGTGTGCTCTCCGGCCCGGCCGCGGACCGTCTGAAGAACTCCAAGGTGAGCGAGTTCGTGTTCACGGACACGCTGCCGGACCCGGGGGACCTGGAGCTCGACAAGATCACGGTGCTCCCGATCGCGCCGACCATCGCGAACGCGGTGCGTGAGGTCTTCGAGGACGGTTCGGTGACGAGCCTCTTCGACGAGCAGGCGTAGCTCCTCGGAGCTCTCTGAAGATCGATTTCTGGGGCGGCCTTCCCGCCGGGTAGACTCACGGAGTTGCTCGGCGAGGGAGGCCGTACTCATCAGAGGTACGGCTGTCCGTTATCGACGCGCTCTTCGTAGCAGGCCGCCAGTCGTGGCCGGGTGACCCGAATTTTCCGTCACCACTTTTTACGAGGAGTGCGCATGTCCGAGGTAAAGATCAGCGCCGAGCTCCGCAGCGAGTTCGGCAAGGGCGCCGCCCGTCGTCTGCGTCGCGCCGACAAGCTGCCCGCCGTTGTCTACGGCCACGGCGACGACCCCATCCACATCACGCTGCCGCACCACGGCACCCTGATGGCGCTGAAGACCCCGAACGTCCTGATCAACCTGGACATCGAGGGCAAGAGCCAGCTGGTCATCCCGAAGGCCGTCCAGCGTGACGCCGTGCGCATCGGCATCCTCGAGCACGTCGACCTGCTCCTCGTCCGCAAGGGCGAGAAGGTCAACGTCGACATCTACGTGCACACCGAGGGTGAGCTCGCCCCGGGCGGCAACCTGCTCGAGCACGTGCTGAACGCGCTGCCCGTCGAGGCCGAGGCCACGCACATCCCGGAGTCGGTCACCGTCTCCATCGCCGGTCTCGAGGCCGGTGCGACCGTTCTCGCCAAGGACATCACGCTGCCCTCGGGCACGACCCTTGCCGTCGACGAGGACACCGTCGTCCTGCAGGTCCTGGCCGCGCAGGCGGAGGAGGCCTCGGAGACCGAGGCCGAGGGCGACGCCGCCGCCGAGGCCTGAGCCTCGACCTTGCTCGACTGAGCTCCTTTGGGCTCGACTCTGCCGACCGCCGCTCCGCGCTCCTGCGCGGGGCGGCGGTTGGGCTATGAAGGAGACATGCAGATGACGACGGACCCCAGTGCGCCTTGGCTGATCGTGGGTCTGGGCAATCCAGGCCCTGGGTACGCCATGAACCGGCACAACGTGGGTTTCATGGTGGCGGATCTCCTCGCGGAGCGGATCGGTGGCTCGTTCAAGCGGAGCGGGCGTGCGCAGGCGCAGGTGCTTGAGGGCCGGATCGGTCCGGCGGGTCCGGGGAGCCGCCGTGTGGTGCTTGCGAAGCCGATGTCGTACATGAATGTGTCGGGTGGTCCGGTGACGGCGCTGCGCGATTTCTACAAGGTGCCGACGGCGAACATCGTGGCGGTCCACGATGAGCTGGACATCGATTACGGCACGCTGCGGCTGAAGCTGGGCGGTGGCGACAACGGCCACAACGGTCTGAAGTCGATGACGAAGGCGATGGGTTCCGACTACCACCGGGTGCGGTTCGGGATCGGGCGTCCGCCGGGGCGGATGCAGGTCGCGGACTTCGTCCTGAAGGACTTCTCGTCGGCGGAGCGCAAGGAGCTCGGTTACTTCGTGGACCGGGCCGCGGATGCGGCGGAGGCCTTGGTGATCGAGGGTCTCGAGCGGGCGCAGAGTTCGTACAACTCCTGAGTGGTGCTCCAGGACTGTTGACTGAGCGCATGCCCATGGCCAAGGATCGCCGCCATGAACGCGCTGCTTCTCCTCCGCCGGATGGCGATGGGCGCGCTCGCGGCGCTGTTGCTCGTCGCGGGCTTCTGGGCGTCCTGGGGCACGGCGCAGCACGTGATGCTCACCGGTGAGCGTGAGCGGGGGACGATGCGGGTGACGCGGTGCTCCTCCGACGACTGCTTCGGGCCGTACGTCCCCTCGACCGCCGGTTTCCAGCCGCGGGAGAAGGTCGTGATCGACCGCTCGATCGCGGAGGAGAAGGGGGCGCGGATTCCGGTGGCCGTGAAGCCGGGCACCGATGAGGTCGTCCGCACGGGTGGTCCCGGGTTTCTGCACGCGTGGCTGCCGCTGGGCGGCGCGCTGCTCCTGTCCGCGGTGGTGGTGGCCGGCGGCCTGCGCCTGCCTCGCACGGCGTGGGCCCTGGCTCTGGCGGGCGGCTCGCTGCTGACGGCGTCTTTCGCGACGCTGACGTTCTGACCGGGGGTCGCACCGTTCTTGCCGCCCCGAACAGGGCCTCCGGCGAAGGCGCCCCGCCAGAGCAGGGCGCCTCCGCCGACGACAATCAGCCCGTGTTCCGCAGCCCCGCCGCGACGCCGTTCACCGTGAGGAGAAGGGCTCGGCCCAGCAGGGGGTCCGGCTCCTCGCCCGCCGCCGCCGCGTCACGCTGGCGCTTCAGGAGGGCGACCTGGAGGTACGAGATCGGGTCCAGGTAGGCGTCACGGATGCCGAAGGTCTGCTGGAGCTCGGGGTGGGAGTCCAGCAGCTCCGTACCGCCGGTGATCCGCAGGACTTCCTGCACCGTCAGCGCGTGCTCGGCCTCGATGACGTCGAAGACGTGCTTCAGCTCGTCGGGGACGAGCGTGTCCACGTAGTGGCGGGCGATCCGCAGGTCCGTCTTCGCGAGGGTCATCTCGACGTTCGAGAGGAAGTTCCGGAAGAAGTGCCAGTGCTCCTGCATCTCGCCGAGCACGGTGTCCAGACCGGCTTCCCGCAGCGCCTTGAGGCCGGAGCCGACGCCGAACCAGCCGGGCACGATCTGCCGCGACTGGGTCCAGCCGAACACCCACGGGATGGCGCGCAGGCCGTCGAGCGAGACGCCCGAGCCGGGGCGGCGGGAGGGCCGCGAGCCCAGGTGCAGCTCGGCGAGCTGGTCCACCGGCGTCGACGCGAGGAAGTACGAGGGCAGGTCCGGGTCCTCGACGAGCTTGCGGTAGGCGGTGTGGGCCGCTTCGCTCACCACGTCCATCGCGGCGTCCCAGCGGGCCAGCGCCTCGTCCGACTGGCGGGGAGCGGTGTGCAGGGCCGATGCCTGCAGCGTCGCCGCCACCGTCAGTTCGAGGTTCTCCCTGGCAAGTGACGGCACGAGGTACTTGTCGGAGATGACCTCGCCCTGCTCGGTCACCTTGATCTCGCCCTCGAGCGTGCCCCAGGGCTGCGCGAGGATCGCGTCGTGCGAGGGGCCGCCGCCACGGCCGACGGTGCCGCCGCGGCCGTGGAAGAGGCGCAGGCGCACCCCGTACCGGTGCGCGACGTCACGGAGCCTGCGCTGGGCGCGGTGGATCTCCCACTGCGAGGTGGTGATGCCGCCGAACTTGGAGGAGTCGGAGTAGCCGAGCATGACCTCCTGGACGTCGCCGCGCAGCGCCACGAGGCGGCGGTACGAGGGGTCGGCGAGCATCTCGTCGAGGATGACGTCGGCGGCGCGCAGCTCGTCCGTCGTCTCCAGGAGCGGCACGATGCCGATCTTCGCCCAGCCGGCGTGCAGGTCGATGAGCCCGGCCTCGCGGGCGAGGACGGCCGCGGCGAAGACGTCGTCGGCGCCCTGGCACATCGAGATGATGTAGGACTCGATGACCTCGGGCCCGAAGACCTCAAGGGCCTTCTTGACGGTGAGGAAGACCCCGAGGGTCTTCTCGCCCGCGGCGTCCAGCGGGGCCGGCTGGGGGCCGAGCGGCCTGCGCGAACGCAGCTCCTTGGCGAGGAGCTTCTGCCGGTACTCGCGCGGCATGTCCACGTAGCGCCAGGACTCCTCGCCCAGGCGGTCGAAGAGCTGGCCGAGCGCGTGGTGGTGGGCGTCGGCGTGCTCCCGTACGTCCATGGTGGCGAGCTGCAGGCCGAACGCGGCGAGCGTGCGGATCGTGCGGTTCATCCGGCCGTCGGCGAACAGGGCGCCCTTGTGCGCGCGCAGCGACGTCTGGACGAGGGTGAGGTCGTGCAGGAGTTCGCCGGTGCCGAGGTAGTCGCGGCCGTCCTCGTGGGCGGTGCCGCGGGCCAGGCGCTCCTTGGTGTTCTCCAGCTTCTGCCGGATGCAGGTGGCCTTGAGGCGGTAGGGCTCCTCGGCGTTCAGCCGCTTGTAGCGGGGGCTGATCTCGGGCAGCCGCTCCAGGTCGAGCTGGAGGGAGGCCTTCAGTTCCTCGGTGGCCCCGGTGTAGCGGATGGAGTTGGAGAGGAAGCCACGCAGCTCGTCGACGAGGGCGAGGGCGTCGTTGATGCCGTGCTCGTGCTGGAGGATCAGGACGTCCCAGGTGACGGCGGGCGTCACGTTCGGGTTGCCGTCGCGGTCGCCGCCGATCCAGGTGCCGAAGGTGAGCGGCCGGGTGCCTTCCGGCAACTGGACGCCGACCCGCTCCAGCTCGGCGGTGAGGTCTTCCAGTACGTCGCCGACGGCGCCGGCGTGCAGCTCGTCCAGGTAGTAGATGGCGTTGCGGGCCTCGTCCGCGGGTTCCGGACGGACGACGCGCAGCTCGTCGGTCTGCCACACCAGGTCGATGCTCTCGGCCAGGCGGGTGTCGTGGCGGCGCCGGTCGGACTCGATGACCGGGGTCTCCAGGAGCTCCGCGATGCGGCGCAGCTTGTTGAGGACGGAGCGGCGGGCGGCCTCCGTGGGGTGCGCGGTGAAGACGGGGCGCACGTTCAGGTGCTCCACGGTCTGGCGCAGGTGCTCGGGGTCGGCGTCCTTGAGCCGGTCGGCGGTGCGGGCGAGGAGCCCGCCCTCGGCGGCCCGGCGGGCGCGCAGCTCGCGTCCGCGGTGGACCTGCTCGGTCACGTTGGCCAGGTGGAAGTACGTGGAGAAGGCGCGGACCAGCTTGGCCGCGGTCTCCAGTTCGGTGCCACCGAGCAGGCGTGCGGCGGCCTCGCCGTCCTCACGGGTCAGGCGGCGGACCTTCTCGACCAGTTCGAGGAGCTCGGAGCCCTCCTGACGTACGAGGGTCTCGCCCAGCAGATCGCCGAGACGGCGGATGTCGGCGCGCAGCTCGGTGCTGGCTGTGGTGGTCTGGTCGTCGGCACTGCTCACAGGTGCGGCTCCTTGCAGTGTTGAAGCACGTCAGGTCTGGGAGGGGGCCCCGGCCGGATATGAATCCGCGTTCCGGGGGAATGAGAGAGAGCGGACCGCGCTGTCCGACCGATTCCAAGGATAGATGTCACAGCGCGGCACGGACTCGCAGCCTCTTGCCGCCGGGTTCCGCGCTGCCATACTTACGTCGCCGTAGGTTACGGGACCGTAGCCAACGCGGGACCCGTGATCGTGCGCCCGCCGCACCCGCGCCGTGACCCTCACCCTCGACCCCACAGGGGACGTGCCCATGACCACATCTTCCGATGCGTATTCCGACACCGATGTGATCGAAGACGCTTCGCCGCAGCCGACTGCTGCCGCTTCGTCGCCTTCCGTCCCGTCCGCGACGCTCGGCGGTGAGCAGAAACGTTCGCTGGAGCAGCTCGCGCTGCTGCTCTTCATCACCGTCCCGTTCCTCGCCCTGGTCGCGGCGGTGCCGCTGGCCTGGGGCTGGGGGGTGAGCTGGCTGGACCTCGGCCTGCTGGTGTTCATGTACTACCTGGGCTGCCACGGCATCACGATCGGTTTCCACCGCTACTTCACGCATGGTTCCTTCAAGGCGAAGCGTCCGCTGCGGATCGCGCTGGCCGTGGCGGGGTCCATGGCGGTCGAGGGCCCGCTGGTGCGCTGGGTGGCGGATCACCGCAAGCACCACAAGTTCTCCGACGCGGAGGGTGACCCGCACTCGCCGTGGCGCTTCGGCGAGACGGTGCCGGCCCTGATGAAGGGCCTGTGGTGGGCGCACATCGGATGGATGTTCGACGAGGAGCAGACGTCGCAGGAGAAGTACGCGCCGGACCTGATCAAGGACCCGGCGCTGCGCGCGATCTCCCGCCAGTTCCTGCTCTGGACGATCGTGTCGCTTGCGATCCCGCCGCTGGTCGGTGGCCTGGTGACGATGTCGTGGTGGGGTGCCTTCACGGCGTTCTTCTGGGGTTCGCTGGTCCGGGTCGCGCTGCTGCACCACGTGACGTGGTCGATCAACTCGATCTGCCACGCGGTCGGCAAGCGCCCGTTCAAGTCGCGTGACCGCTCGGGCAACGTGTGGTGGCTCGCGGTCCTGTCCTGCGGCGAGTCCTGGCACAACCTCCACCACGCCGACCCGACGTCGGCGCGGCACGGTGTGCTGAAGGGCCAGGTCGACTCGTCGGCGCGGATCATCCGCTGGTGCGAGCAGTTGGGGTGGGCGACGGACGTGCGCTGGCCGTCGGAGTCCCGTATCGACTCCCGCCGGAAGCAGAAGACCGTCGGCCCGGCATGATTGACGACGTGGCGACCGACTCCAGCAATTCCAGCCCCTCCAGCAAAGAGAAGCAGCCCCGGCGTACGCGCCGGACCCGGATGACGGGTGCCGAGCGCCGGGAGCAGTTGCTGGACATCGGCCGCACCCTCTTCGCCGCCAAGGGCTTCGAGGGCACGTCGGTGGAGGAGATCGCGGCGAAGGCCGGGGTCTCCAAGCCTGTCGTGTACGAGCACTTCGGCGGCAAGGAAGGGCTGTACGCGGTGGTGGTGGACCGTGAGATGCGGGCACTGCTCGACGGTGTGACGGGTGCGCTGACGGCGGGCCATCCGCGTGAGCTGCTCGAACAGGCGGCGTTCGCCCTCCTGGACTACATCGAGACGTACACGGACGGTTTCCGCATCCTGGTCCGTGATTCGCCGGTGGCGCAGTCGACGGGCACCTTCGCCTCTCTCATCTCGGACATCGCGACGCAGGTCGAGGACATCCTCGGTCAGGAGTTCAAGACGCGGGGCTTCGACCAGAAGCTGGCCCCGCTGTACGCCCAGGCGCTGGTCGGCATGGTCGCGCTGACGGGCCAGTGGTGGCTGGACGTCCGCAAGCCGAAGAAGGCGGAGGTGGCGGCGCACCTGGTGAACCTGGCGTGGCACGGTCTGGACGGCCTGGAACCGAAGCCGCGCCTGATAGGCCACCGCAAGAGTTAGCCCTTCGCCGGGGCTACGGCTGCTCCGGCTGCAGGAATTCCAGGCGGTTGCCCACCGGGTCGTCGGCGTAGAAGCGGCGGTGGCCCGGCAGGGCGTGGTCCCAGGTGACGGGGATTCCCCGGGAGGCCAGGCGTTCCGCGTACGCGGTGATGTCCCGTACCCGCAGTCCTGGGTGCGCCTTCCGTGCGGGGCGGAAGTCCGCCTCGATGCCGAGGTGCAGCTGCACGGCCCCGGCGAGGAACCAGCAGCCGCCCCGCGCGGCGAGCGCGGGTGGCTTCGGGATCTCCGCCATCCCGAGCACGTCTCCGTAGAAGTCCCGCAGCTCGGGCTCGCTGCCGGGTGGGGCCGCCAGTTGTACGTGGTCGATGGCCTCCAGCATCAGGTTCCGTCCTTCCGCGCCATCCGCGCCTTCCGCGCCACCGCGAAGACCCTGCGGAAGGGGAAGACGGTGCCGCCCGCGCCCGCCGGGTAGGCCTTGCGCAGCAGCTCGCGGTACTCGGAGAGGAACGCGTCCCCGGCCTCCGCGTCCTCCTCCAGTGCGGTGAGCACCGGCCGCAGGCCCGTGCCCTTCACCCAGTCGAGGACCGGGTCCTCGCCCTCCAGGAGATGCAGGTACGTCGTCTCCCAGACGTCCGCCTCACAGCCGAGTCCCACCAGCCGTTCCAGGTAGGCCGCCGGCGAAAGCACCGCGTCCGCGTGCCGCAGCCGCCCGCCGAGCCGGTCCCGCCACCGCTCGGATTCGGTCAGCTCACGCATCAGTACGTGGCTGGGGGCGTCGAAGTTGCCGGGGACCTGGAAGGCGAAGGTGCCGCCGGGGGTGAGCGCCGCGATCCAGGCGGGGAAGGAGTCGGGGTGGCCGGGGACCCACTGCAGGGTCGCGTTGGACAGGATCAGGTCGTACGTTCCCTCGGGCGGGGTCCAGTCGCCCGCGTCGGCCGGGGCGAAGTCGAGTCGGCCGCCGCCGGACGTGGGGCCTGCCAGGCGCTCGGCCCGCTCCAGCATCTGGGGAGAGTTGTCGAAGCCCGTGATGTGCGCCGCGGGCCAGCGTTCGGCGAGGAGCCGGGTGACGTTGCCGGGGCCACAGCCCAGGTCCGCGACGCGCGGCGGGCGGCCGCCGGTGGCGGGGAGTTCGGGGATGCGGGCCAGCAGGTCCACGAAGGGGCGGGCGCGGTGCCCGGCGTGGCGCAGGTACTGGCCCGGGTCCCAGGTGGGGGCGGGGCTGCTGCTGGGGGCGGCGGTCATGGGCGGGGCCTCCTCGGATCGCGGCGGCGGACTCGGACACGGACTCGGCGTCGCACTGCCTTCGCGCGGGCGTCGTACCGGCGTCACATCAGCTTCGTACGGGCGCCATGCGCACGTCGTAACGCCATCCTCGACCCGAAGTATCTTGACGTCAAGAGACTTCATGTCGACAGACCCCCTACACTGATCGTCATGGAGGACGAGGTCGACCGTCTGGTCGCAGCATGGCGCCGGGAGCGCCCCGACCTCGACGTGGAACCACTCGAGGTGCTCAGCCGCGTCAGCAGGCTCGCGCGGCATCTCGACAGGGCCCGCAGGCTCGCGTTCTCCGAGCACCATCTGGAGCCCTGGGAGTTCGACGTACTGACGTCGCTGCGGCGCGCGGGCGCGCCCTACCAGCTCTCCCCCGGCCAGCTCCTCACCCAGACCCTGGTCACGTCCGGCACGATGACCAACCGCATCGACCGGCTCGCGAAGAAGGGCCTCGTCGAGCGGCTGCCCGATCCGAGTGACCGGCGGGGCGTGCTCGTGCGGCTGACCGGTGAGGGGCAGGACCGCGCGGACCAGGCTCTCGCCGGGCTCCTCAAGCAGGAGCGGGCGATCCTCGCCGAGCTCTCACGCGGACAGCGCGGCGAACTGGCCGGGCTGCTACGCCAGTTGACCGCCCCGTTCGACAACATCCCCGGCTAGGTCGACCGGCCCCACCCCTGCCCTGCGCGCCAGCGCGACGGCGGCGAGCGTGGAGTGGACACCCAGCTTCCCCAGGACGTTCTGCATGTGCGTGCGCACCGTGTGCGGGGAGAGGAAGAGGCGCTCGGCCACGGCCTTCCTGCCCAGACCCGCCACCATGCAGCGAAGGACCTCGCGCTCGCGCGGGGTCAGCGACTCCACCAGGCGCTCGGATTCCGTGCGGTGCTTGCGGGCGGCGGTCAGCTCGCGCAGGACGCCGGTGAGCAGCGCGGGCGGCAGATGTGTCTCCTCCCGCAGCACGCCCCGTATGACCGTGAGGAGCCGGGAGAGCGAGCAGTCCTTGGCGACCCAGCCCGAGGCGCCGGCCTGCAGCGCGAGGGCGGCCCTGCGCGGGTCGTCCTTCTCGGCGAGCACGACCGTGCGGACCATCGGCTGGCCCGAACGGACCCCGGCCACCAGGGAGATGCCGTCCACCAGGCCGTCCGCGTTGCCCTCCTGCACGGAGGGCGCGGGCCTGACGCCCTGCACGGCGCTCGCGGTGGCGCCCAGATCGGCGTCGACGAGCAGTACGTCGTATCTGCGCCCCTCGGCTATCGCCCGCTCCAGGCAGCGCAGTGCGGCCGGGCCGCTGCCCGCCGCGGACACGTCGACGTCGGGCTCCGCCGCCAGTGCCGCCGCGAGCGACTCGGCGAAGATGCGATGGTCGTCGACGACCAGGACTCGGATACGAACCACTGAAACCCCCTCCCCCAAGCTCTCCTCGAAGAGCAGGGGATACCCCCGTCAAAATGACGTCGGAGGACGCACGGTGCGGGCACGACACCCGGAACGGGGGTCATCGCAGTCGCACGGCCGCCGCCGAGCTGTTGACCGCCACCCCCACGCCGGGTGTCGTACCCGACTGTCTCGCCCCCTGATCAGTGCCGGCCCCCACCGGCACTGCCACTCAGAGTAGGGCCGCACGGCAGGAGCGGAAGGTAATTTACAGAACTGACTGGCCAGCCCGTTTAGGGTGAGCCGTATGTTTCGTATGGAGACAGGAGTCGACAAAGAGCGGTTCGCTCTGCTCCTCGCCGGTCTTGAGGACGCGAACTCCGCGGCCTCCCCCGTGATCCGTTCCCTGCGCGGCACCCCGCAGGACCGCGAAATGCCGCTGGCCGTCTGGCTCATGGAGCAGACGGAGGGCCTCGTCGGCGGTATCGCCGGACACACCTGGGGACGCTGGCTCCATGTGAACTA
Organism: Streptomyces sp. NPDC054872; assembly: GCF_053610705.1. NCBI lineage: Bacteria > Bacillati > Actinomycetota > Actinomycetes > Kitasatosporales > Streptomycetaceae > Streptomyces > Streptomyces sp. NPDC054872. The sequence continues at coordinate 55,291 of NZ_JBSGYY010000028.1, forward strand.
CCTCTGGGTCAGCGACAAGCACCAGGGCGCGGGGTTCGGCGCGGGGCTCCTCGCCGAGGCGGAACGCATCGCGCGCGAGGAACGGGAATGCCGCAACTCCCGCGTGGAGACCTGGGACTTCCAGGCGCCGGGCTTCTACCGCGGCCAGGGATACGAGGTGGTGGCGGTGATCCCCGACTACCCGGAAGGCGCCAAGGAGTTCACGCTGACGAAGCGGCTGGCGTAGCGCCGGTCCTGCCGGTGGCAGCTTTCACCTGTCGGCATGACGGACGCCAACCACCACCGGACAAACGGGGATTGACGGCCAGTCACCTCACGCGACGTGCCCCCGCCGAAGGAACCGCCGGGAACACCCGCGGGGCCGTGAAGCCCGCCGAGGTGAAGGCCTCCAGGATCGACTTCGTCACCGGTTCCGCGTCCGGCTCCTCCACCAGGACGATCGCCGAGCCGCCGAAGCCGCCGCCCGTCATCCGGGAGCCCAGCGCTCCCGCCGCGTTCGCGGAGGCCACCACCAGATCCAGCTCGTCGCAGGAGATGCGCAGATCGTCGCGGAGTGAGGCGTGGCCCTCGGTCAGGACGGGGCCGATCGCCCGCACCTCCCCCGCGTCGAGCAGGCCGATGACCTGCTCCACCCGGTGGTCGTCGCAGACGATGTGGCGGACGTAGCGGCGGATCCGCTCGTCCGGCAACGCGGCCAGAGCGGAGGAGAGTTCGGCGAACTCCACGTCCCGCAGGTGCGTGACGCCCAGGATGCGCGCGCCCTCCTCGCAGCCGGCCCGCCGTTCCGCGTACGCCCCGTCGCCCAGCTCGTGCTTGACCCGGGTGTCCACCACCAGGAGCTGGAGGCCCTGTGCCGCCAGGTCGAAGGGCACCTGGCGTATCGACAGGTCCCGGCAGTCCAGGTGCAGGGCGTGGCCCTCGGTGGCGCACGCGGACGCCATCTGGTCCATCACTCCGCAGGGCACGCCCACGAAGGCGTTCTCCGCGCGCTGGGCGAGGACCGCGAGCCCGGGTGCTTCGAGACCGAGCTCGTACAGGTCGTTCAGGGCGAGTGCCGTGACGACCTCCAGGGCCGCGGACGAGGAGAGGCCCGCCCCTGTCGGCACGGTCGACGCGAGGTGGAGGTCCGCGCCGCCCGACACGTCGTGGCCCGCGTCCCGCAGCGCCCACACGACGCCCGCCGGGTAGGCCGCCCAGCCGCCCTGCCCGTACTTCGAAAGGGGGGTCAGCTCGTCGACCCGCAGTTCGGCGACCGGGGCGTCGATGTCCGCCGAGTGCAGGCGCAGGACGCCGTCCGTGCGGCGTGCCACCGCCGCCACCGCCGTGTGCGGCAGCGCGAGCGGCATCACGAAGCCTTCGTTGAAGTCCGTGTACTCGCCGATGAGATTGACCCGGCCGGGAGCCGACCAGACCCCGTCCGCCTCGTATCCGTACAGGTCGGCGAACTGCCCCGCTACGTCCATCAGTTACCCCTTAACCCCAATTACCGCTGAGCGAAAGCCCATGCGTCCGCGACGATGCCCGCGAGGTCCGCGCGGGACGGGTTCCAGCCGAGCTTCTCGCGCGCGGTGGCGGCGGAGGCGACGAGGATCGCCGGGTCGCCGTCGCGGCGCGGGGCCATGACCTCGGGGATCGGGTGGCCGGTGACCTCGCGCACGGTCTCGATGACCTCGCGCACGGAGAAGCCGTTGCCGTTGCCGAGGTTGCAGATCAGGTGCTCGCCGGAGGTGGCGGCCTCCACGGCGAGCAGGTGCGCCTGGGCGAGGTCCGCGACGTGGATGTAGTCGCGGACGCAGGTGCCGTCCGGGGTCGGGTAGTCGTCGCCGTAGACGGAGATCGCCTCGCGCTTGCCCTGGGCGACCTGGAGCACCAGGGGGATGAGGTGCGACTCGGGGTCGTGGCGCTCGCCGTAGGCCCCGTACGCGCCCGCCACGTTGAAGTAGCGCAGCGACACCGCGGCCAGGCCGTGGGCCACCGCCTCGCCGGTGATCATGTGGTCGACGGCGAGCTTCGACGCGCCGTACGGAGAGGTGGGGGCGGTCGGGTCGGCCTCCGTGATGGGGGTGCTGACCGGCTCGCCGTAGGTCGCCGCCGTGGAGGAGAAGACCAGCCTGCGCACGCCCGCGTCGCGCATCGCGGCGAGCAGCGCCATGGTGCCGCCGACGTTGTTGTCCCAGTACTTCTCGGGCTTCGCGACCGACTCGCCGACCTGGGAGAAGGCGGCGAAGTGCAACACGGCGTCGAAGGAGGAGTCCAGCCACTTGGCGGCATCTCGGATGTCGCCCTCGATGAACTTGGCCTCGGCCGGGACGCCCTCGCGGAAGCCCGTGGAGAGGTTGTCCAGGACGGTCACCTCGTGCCCGGCCTCGATCAGATGCTGGGCCACCACGCTTCCCACATAGCCCGCCCCGCCGGTGACCAGGTACTTACCGCTCATGAACTCGCTACCTCTCGCAGTCGCTGGGCCGCGGCTTCCGGCGGCACGTCGTTGATGAACACACTCATGCCGGATTCGGAACCCGCGAGGAACTTCAGCTTGCCCGAAGTGCGGCGGATGGTGAAAAGCTCGAGGTGGAGTGCGAAGTCGTCCCTATTGACCCCTTCATGCTCGTCCAGCGTGCCGAAGGGCGCCTGGTGCCACGCCGCGATGTACGGGGTGAGCGCCTCCGCCTCGGTCCCGCCTTCACCCTCGCCGAAGATCCGGTCGAAGCGCCTCAACAGTTCCAGATAGACCTGGGGGAATTCTGTGCGTGCCGCTTCTTCGAGCCCGAGCAGGTCCGCGACGCGGCGCCTGGGGTAGAGGTGCACCTCGTAGGGCCAGTGCGCGGCGTGGGGGACGAAGGCCACCCAGTGCTCGGTCTCCAGGACGACGCGCTCGCCCGCCGACTCCTCGGCCACGACGTCGTCGAAGAGGTTGCGGCCCGTCGATTCCTTGTGCGCGGCGAGCGACCTGAGCATCAGGGACGTACGCGGGGTGACGAAGGGGTACGCGTAGATCTGCCCATGGGGATGGCCCAGGGTCACGCCGATCTCGGCACCCCGGTTCTCGAAGCAGAAGACCTGCTGGACGGAGGGCAGGTGCGAGAGTTCCGCCGTCCTGTCGGTCCAGGCGTCCAGGACGAGGCGGGCCTGGTCCTCGGTGAGGTCGGCGAAGGACGAGTCGTGGTCGGAGGTGAAGCAGACGACCTCGCAGCGTCCCGCGTCCCCGGCGAGCGACGGGAAGCGGTTCTCGAAGACCACCACGTCGTACGAGGAGTCGGGGACCTCGCTCAGCCGGTCCCCCTCGGAGGGGCAGAGCGGGCACTCGTCGGCCGGCGGGTGGTAGGTGCGGCCCTGGCGGTGCGAGGCGATGGCGACCGCGTCGCCCAGGAGGGGGTCCCGGCGGATCTCCGATGTGGTGGAGATGGGGTCCAGGGGCCTCCGGTCGATGGCGTCACGCACCGCGTCGTCGCGCGAGTCGTAGTAGATGAGCTCACGACCGTCGGCGAGACGGGTCGAGGTCTTCTTCACGTCCGGGGCTCCTCACCAACACCCACCCAACATAACCGAACACAACAAATCACAAGCCAACAGCAACGTCAACGCCGCGGCTGGAACGTGGCGGGAACCCGACGGGATGGCGAGGTGGCCCCCGCGAGCTGAGCGGGAGCTATGCGTCCGATCACAATCCAACAAAGAACACCAACAGAAGTCTTCAGTTCTTGAAGCGGGAAGCGTAGGTTCCGGTCTGATCAGTTCGCGCAACGAAGCGAGTTCCCCATGCACGCCCCCACACAGACCCTGGCCGAGGGGCTTCGGCTGCCCACCAACGGCCTCGACTACGCGATCCTCGCGATCTACTTCGCCGTGGTCCTCGGCATCGGCTTCGCCGCCCGCCGCTCCGTGAAGACCAGCCTCGACTTCTTCCTCTCGGGCCGCTCCCTGCCCGCCTGGGTCACCGGCCTCGCGTTCGTCGCCGCGAACCTCGGCGCCACCGAGATCCTCGGCATGGCGGCGACCGGCGCCCAGTACGGCGTCGCGGTCGTCCACTGGTACTGGATCGGCGCCATTCCCGCGATGGTCTTCCTCGGCCTCGTGATGATGCCGTTCTACTACCGCAGCAAGGTCCGCTCGGTCCCCGAGTACCTGCTCCAGCGCTTCGACAAGTCGGCGCACCTGCTCAGCTCGGTGCTCTTCGCGTTCGCCGCGATCCTCATCGCGGGCGTGAACCTCTACGCCCTGTCGATCGTCGTCGAGGCGCTCCTGGGCTGGCCGCAGTGGGTGGCCATCGTGGTCGCCGGGTTCTTCGTCCTGGCGTACATCACCATCGGCGGCCTCTCCTCGGCGATCTACAACGAGGTCCTCCAGTTCTTCGTCATCCTGGCCGCGCTCATCCCGATCTGCGTCATCGGCCTGAAGAAGGTCGGCGGCTGGGACGGCATGTCCGACTCACTCGTGAAGGCGCACGGCGAGGACTTCATGAGCGCGTGGGGCGGCACCGGCATCGGTGACGCCAACCCGCTGGGCGCGAACTGGCTGACGATCATCCTCGGCCTCGGCTTCGTGCTCTCCTTCGGCTACTGGACGACCAACTTCGCCGAGGTGCAGCGCGCCCTGTCCGCGAAGAACCTCTCCGCCGCCCAGCGCACCCCGCTGATCGCCGCCTTCCCGAAGATCTTCATCGTCTTCCTGGTGATGATCCCGGGCCTGGTCGCGGCCGTCCTCGTCCCGAAGATCGGCACGGCGGGCTCCGACCTCACCTACAACGACGCGATCCCCTATCTGATGCAGGAGTTGCTGCCCAACGGCGTGCTCGGCATCGCGGTGACCGGTCTGCTCGCGGCGTTCATGGCGGGCATGGCGGCGAACGTGTCGTCCTTCAACACCGTCTTCACGTACGACATCTGGTCGAAGTACGTGGTCAAGGACCGCGAGGACGGCTACTACCTGAAGTTCGGCCGTCTCATCACCGCGATCGGCGTCCTCGCCTCCATCGGCACGGCCTTCATCGCCTCGTCGTTCTCGAACATCATGGGGTACCTGCAGACGCTGTTCTCCTTCTTCAACGTCCCGATGTTCGTGGTCTTCATCATCGGCATGTTCTGGAAGCGCGCCTCCATGAAGTCCGGCGTGTGGGGCCTGCTCGCGGGCACGACCGCCGCGATGGTCAACTACTTCTGGATCTACAAGCAGGGCGTCATCGACATCCCGACCGACCAGGGCGCCAACTTCGTCTCGGCGATCGTCGGCTTCGTCGCGGGCGCCGTGGTGATGGTCGCGGTCACGCTGTTCACCGCCCCCAAGCCGGAGGCCGAACTGGCCGGTCTGGTCTACGGGACGGCATCGCCCGACCTCGACGAGCCGCCGGCCGAGGGCGACGATGCCTGGTACCGCAAGCCCGCGCTGCTCGGCTGGGGAGCGATCGTGCTCGCCGCGCTCTGCTACCTGCCCTACTCGCTCTAATCCCGATCGGAGGTCTGGAAGAACATGTCTGAACTGCGAAACGAAGTCTCCGCACTGGAGCGCAAGTCCGCCACGGCGGCCCGTCTCTTCGACATCCGGCGGATCATCGGCGGTCTGTTCGTCGTCTACGGAATCATCGTGACGATCGCCGGAATCTCCCCGTCCGACGCCGACATGAAGAAGGCGGAGGACATCAACATCAATCTCTGGACGGGCCTGGCCATGCTGGCGCTCGGGCTCTTCTTCCTCGGCTGGCTCTGGCTGCGGCCCACGCCGCCGCCCACCGAGGCGCCGGAGGAGGACAAGTAACACCCAGAGGCGGGGCCCGAGTTCACTGTGCCGGTGGCTCGGGCCCCGTCGGCATCTGGATGTCCTCCGGGTAGGCCGACGCGGGCCGTTCCGCACGGTCGAGCAGGCCGGTGCGGGCGGCGAGCGCCGCGGCTTCCAGGCGGGAGCCGACGCCCAGTTTCATCAGGACGCGCTGGACGTGCGTGCGCGCCGTGCTGGGCGCGATCCCCATTCCCGCGGCGATCAGGCGGGTGTCCTCGCCGTCGGCGACCCGCACCAGGACCTCGACCTCGCGCGGCGTGAGCATCTGGAGCAGCCGCTGCCCCTCGTCGTCGGGCTGCGCGGCGGGATTGAGCAGTTCGCTGAACGCGCCCTGGAGCAGCTGCGGGGCGACGGCCGCCTCGCCGGCTCTCGCCTTCATGATGGCGCGCTCGACACCCTCGATGCGCTCGTCATGGCGTACGTACCCGGAAGCACCCGCGGCGAAGGCCGCGGCGATGCCGCGCGGGCTCGGCACCGGGCCGAGCACCACCACCGCCACCTGCGGCCGCTCCCGCTTGATCTTCACGACCGGATCGAACATTCCGGTCTCCGCGGGTGTAGCCGTGCCGAGCAGGCAGACCTCGGGTGCCCGGCTGATGACCAGCTCCGCCGCCCCGGCCGCGGGCGCGGCCGCGGCGAGCACCCGGTGCCCTCGCAGCTTCAAGGCCGAGGCGAGTGCCTCGGCGAGCAGTCGGTGGTCGTCGACCACCATGAGTCGCACACCCATCGAGCAGCCCCCCACTTTCCCCCACGGAACCCCCACGGATCGAGGGCCCCCCGGCCCCACGCCCACTCATCCCCCGGAAGCTACACGCTTGTTCGACGCTGCGCGCCCCCTCCCGGCGATAAGCGGCCCGGAATGCCGAAATCCCGGCCATATTCGAGTGAGGGCCAGTACGTGCGTACGGAACAGTGCATGCGGCGGAACGGAACGGCCCCGCTCCTTTTCGGGAACGGGGCCGTCCGGTGCGTACGCGGAGGTCAGAAGGCTTACTGGGCGACGAATCCCAGAGCCGTGTACTCCTTCTCGTCCTTCGAGTACGGCTTGCTGATCAGCTCCTTGCCGAGGTACAGCCTGCCGTCGGCGTAAAGGAGTTCGTTCGATTTCGGGACCATGCCGCTGATGGCGCTGCCGACGGACTCGGCCGCGGGGGTCTCCAGGAGCTTGGTCTCCTTCATCGTCTTGCCGTTGAGGGAGACGACCTGGGCGCCCTTGTCGTAGCCGGCGTCCTTGTAGGCCAGGATGTTGCCGCCGTCCATGCGGATCGGGAACATCTCGCCGTCCTCGCCCGCGTCGGCACGGTCACCCGTGGTCTTGCCGGTGGCCAGCGAGAACGAGATGATCTCGTTCGTCTGGCTGTAGCCGTCACCGCCGCCGTCGTGCTGGCGGGTCGGGACGTAGAGCTTGTCGTTGCCGACGGTCAGCGAGGAGCAGGCGTAGACGACGTTGACCTCGCAGTCGTGGTCGTACTTGCCGTCGGGCAGCGAGATCTTGGCGCGGAGCTTGCCCTGGTCGTCGAGCGAGAACGCGTCCGTGACGCCGCTCGCGGTGATCTCCTGGGTGTCCTGGCCGAAGACGACCGGGCGCGTCGAGATGATCTTGGCGTTGTCGACGCCCGGCGCGACCGGGTACGTCCACTTGACCTTGCCGTCCTTGGGGTTGAGGAGCTGGACCTTCAGCTTCTCGTCGCCGTAGTCACCGCACTTCTGGACGACGACGAGCTGCTCGCCGCCCGCATAGCCCTCGTCCTGGCACTCCTTGCTGGGGTCGGGCTCCCAGAGGTGGTCGCCCGAGGTGAGGTCGAAGGCCGCGCCACCGGCGCTCGAACCGGCCGCGACGGTGCTGCCGCTGATGGTGACCTCCTGGACGCGGGCCTTCATGCTGCCCTCGTCGATGGTCTCCGTCCAGAGCTTCTTGCCGTCCTTCAGGTCGACCGCCGAGATCTGCGAGCAGGTCTGGTGGTCGCCCTTCTTGGTCCGCTTGCCCTCTTCGTAGGCGACCGCGACGATGCCGTCCTTGGTGACCTCACGCGATCCGGCGCACGTCTGGCCCGCGAGCGGCAGCGTCCACAGTTCCTTGCCGTCGGCCGGGTTGTACCCGACGATCTCGTTGACGCCCGCCTTGGCGTAGACGTCCTCGGTGAGCCAGGAGCCCTTGATGCTCCAGACGTCGTCCTTGGGGACCTCGGGCTGCGGAAGCTGCATGGAGACGGTGGCGCTGGTGTTGGCCGGGACCTTCTCCGTGCCGGGACCGCTCGGGCCCTGCTCACCGCCGCCACCCTTCTTGTCCTCGCCGCCCTTGCCGCCGGTCGAGCCCCCGGAGCTCGCCTCGGTGTCGTCCTTCTGCGTCGAGGCGTAGAAGACACCGCCGCCGACGATCAGGGCGATCGCGACGACCGCACCGATGATGATCTTCATCTGGCCGCTGAGCCGCGACCCGCCGGAGCCGCCGGGCGCGCCCGCCTGCGGAGCCATCGGCATCGTGCCGGGCTGCTGGTAGGCACCGTACGGAGCCTGCTGGCCGTACGGCTGCGTCGGCTGGTTGTACGGCTGTGTCGGCTGGCCCGGGTAGCCGTAGCCCTGGGGCTGGCCGGGGGGCGGGGTGCCGGGAGCCTGCGGGTAGCCGTAGGTGGGCTGGCCCTGCGGCGGCGGAGGCGGCGTCGGCGGCGGGGTCTGCGGGTAGCCGTAGGACGGGTTGCCCGGCTCGGGGGCCTTGCCGAAGCCCGCCGGCGGGGGGTTCTGGGGGGCGCCGAACCCGCCGGGCGGGGGGTCCTGCGGTGCGCCGAACCCGCCCTGCGGGGGCTCGTTGGGCGGCTGGGGCGGCTGGGTCATGACGTCGATTCCTTGGGGACGAGAGGTGAACTGAGCGACGAAGAGGGCGCGGGCGCGTGCCCGGCGCAGAAGGTCACTTGCCGTAGGCCAGCATCAGCTTCTCCTGGCCCTTCGCGCTGCCCGAGAGCCGCGTGGTGGAGATGTAGAAGCGACCGTCCACGAAGTCGACGTCCTTCGAGTAGAAGCCGCTCTCGATCTCAGAGGTCCCCTCGGGGTTCTTCAGGAGCGTCTTCGGCTTGTGCGAGCCCGACAGCGGGATCGAGACGACCCGGCCGCCCGAGTCGTACGACGGGTTGACGTAGGCGATCAGCTCACCGCCCTCGACCTTCATCGGCAGCATCGATTCCTCCAGCGGCGACTTCACGCGCCAGGCCTCCTTGCCGTCGGCCAGGCTGACGGCCACGACCTCGTTGGCCCCGGAGGTCGCCTCGGTCGGCAGGTAGAGGTTCTTGTCGTCGGTCGTCGCGCCGAGGCAGCCCTGCAGGCTGCCGCCGAGGAACGTCGAACCGCCGCACTCCGGCGCGAACTTCTCGTCCACGGCGACCTCAGAGCGCGTGGCGCTGCTGTTGGGCTTCAGCGTGGTGATGTTCCACTGCTTCTTGTCCTCGTTGGTCAGGTAGACGATCGTCGGGCTCTCGGAGTAGATCCGGCCGATCTGCCAGCCCTTGGGGAACTTCTTCGTCCACACGGCCTTGCCGGTCTTCGGGTCGATCTGCTGGAGCTCGTCGTGCTCGGTGGGCGAGCCCGCGCCGCACGAGAGGGCGCGGAGCATCTTCTTGCCGCCGGTGAAGCCGCTGGGGAAGCAGGTGCCCTCGTCCTTCTTCCCGGACACGAAGAGCTCCTTGCCGTCGCTCATCCGCAGTGCCGTGCCGGACTGGGAGCGGCCGACCATCAGCGTGTCACCGGTGATGGAGAGGTCGGCGTCGCTGGAGAAGTCGAACAGCCCCTCCTCCTTGACCGGCTTGGTCCAGCCCTTGCTGCCGTCGCTCAGGTCGACGATCTGGACCTGGCTGCACTTGGCGTCGTCCTTCTGGCCGTCCTTGTAGGCGACGACGATCTTGTTGTCCTTCGTGACCTGCGGGGTCGTGCCGCAGATCTTCTGCGGGAACTTGATCGTCGGCCAGGCCTGGTCGCCCGTCTTGACGTTGTAGGCGGTGATCTCCTTGTACGCCGCCTTGACGGCGACGTCACCCTGGATCCACATGCCCTTGGCGTCGGCGCCGGAGCCGGGCACCTTGGGCGCTTCCTTGTACCAGAGCACCTTCGCCTCGCCGGGCTGGCGGCCCGCGTTGAGGTCTTCCTGCTGCCCGCCGTCACCTTCGCCGGTACCCGGGTTGGCCGGTGCGGACCCGCTGGCCTTGGGGTCGTCGCTCTTGCCCGCGACCGACTTCTTCTTCTTGCCGCCGTCGTCACCGCCGACGACCGCCCAGGCGACGCCGCCGATGACGAGCGCCGCGGCGGCCACGGCCGCCACGATCAGACCGGGCTTGCCCTTGAAGGGGTTCTTGCCGCCGCCACCGCCGACGCCGGGCGGATGGGTGCCGGGCACACCGGGGGGCGGGAACTGCTGCTGCGGGTAGCCGTATTGGGGCTGCTGGGCGTAGGGGCCCGGCTGCGTGGGCTGGCCATAGGGTCCCGGCTGACCCGGCTGCGTGGGCTGGTTGTACGGGCCGGGCTGACCGGGCTGCGTCGGCTGGCCGTACGGGCCGGGCTGGTTGTACGGTCCGGGCTGCTGCGGGTAGCCGTAACCCGGCTGGGTTGCGGGCGGCGTCTGCGGGTAGCCGTAGCCGGGCCGGGGCGCGGGCGGCGGAGTCTGCGGGGCTCCCGAAGGCGGGGCCGGCGGCTGACCGGGCGCCTGCGGTGGCTGGCCCGGTGGCTGCGGAGCGGCTCCCTGCTGTGGATCCTGCGGAGCTCCGAAACCGCCGGACGGCGGCTGGTTGGGCGGCTGAGTCATCAGCGCTTCCCCCTTCACTGATTTTTCGGCACGCCAAGTGGTGCTCAGGCCGACCTTTCTATCACCCTGCGGCACTAGCACAACTGACCGGTCCGTCCCCTGTTCCCAAGGGAGGACCGGCCCGTGATGCGTCTGTTACTAGACCTCTACGCGCTCTCCGCGAGCTCCAGCCAGCGCATCTCCAACTCGTCGCGCTCGCTCACGAGTTCGCGCAACTCGGCGTCCAGTTTGGCCACCTTTTCGAAGTCGGTGGCGTTATCGGCGATTTGGGCGTGCAGCCACGTCTCCTTCGTCGACATCTTGTCCAGCTGCCGCTCGATCTTCTGCAGTTCCTTCTTCGCGGCGCGTGCGTCGGCGGAGGAGACCGCCGCCTTCTGCGGGGCGGCGGACGGTGCGGCGGACGCGGCGAGCGGCGCCGACGGGACGCCCGCCTGTGCCATCCGCTTGCGCCGCTCCAGGTACTCGTCGATGCCGCGCGGAAGCATCCGCATCGTGGCGTCGCCGAGCAGCGCGAAGACCTTGTCGGTGGTGCGCTCCAGGAAGAACCGGTCGTGGGAGATCACGACCATCGACCCCGGCCAGCTGTCGAGGACGTCTTCGAGCTGCGTCAGCGTCTCGATGTCGAGGTCGTTCGTCGGCTCGTCGAGGAAGAGGACGTTCGGCTCGTCCATCAGGAGGCGAAGCAGCTGGAGCCGCCGCCGCTCACCACCCGACAGATCACCGACGGGCGTCCACTGCTTCTCCTTGTTGAACCCGAACGTCTCGCAGAGCTGCCCGGCGGTCATCTCCCGGCCCTTGCCGAGGTCGACGCGCTCGCGCACCTGCTGCACGGCCTGCAACACCCGCAGCGTCGGGGAGAGTTCGGCGACCTCCTGCGACAGGTAGGCCAGCTTCACGGTCTTGCCGACGACCACACGCCCCGCCTCGGGCTGTACGTCGCCGTCGGAGCGCTGCGCCTCGGCCATCGCCCGCAGGAGCGAGGTCTTGCCCGCGCCGTTGACGCCCACCAGGCCGATGCGGTCGCCGGGGCCGAGCTGCCAGGTCAGGTGCTTGAGGAGCACCTTCGGTCCGGCCTGCACGGTCACGTCCTCAAGATCGAAGACGGTCTTGCCGAGCCGGGTCGTCGCGAACTTCATCAGCTCGCTGGTGTCACGCGGCGGCGGCACGTCGGCGATGAGTTCGTTGGCGGCCTCGATGCGGTACCGCGGCTTGCTGGTACGCGCGGGGGCACCGCGCCGCAGCCAGGCCAGCTCCTTGCGCATCAGGTTCTTGCGCTTGGTCTCCTCGGTGGCCGCGATGCGCTCACGCTCGGCACGGGCGAAGACGTAGTCGGAGTACCCGCCCTCGTACTCGAAGACGGAACCGCTCTGCACGTCCCACATGCGCGTGCACACCTGGTCCAGGAACCAGCGGTCGTGCGTGACGCAGACGAGCGCCGAGCGCCGGGTGCGCAGGTGCTCGGCGAGCCAGGCGATGCCCTCGACGTCCAGGTGGTTGGTCGGCTCGTCGAGCACGATCAGGTCGGGCTCGCCGATGAGCAGCTTCGCAAGGGCGATACGGCGCCGCTCGCCGCCGGAGAGCGGTCCGATCACGGTGTCGAGGCCCTGCGGGAAGCCCGGCATGTCCAGGCCGCCGAAGAGTCCGGTAAGGACGTCACGGATCTTGGCGTTGCCCGCCCACTCATGGTCGGCGAGGTCACCGATGACCTCGTGCCGCACGGTGGCCTCGGGGTCGAGGGAGTCGTGCTGGGTCAGCACGCCGAGCTGCAGACCGCCGTTGTGCGTGACCCGCCCGGTGTCGGCCTCCTCCAGCTTGGCGAGCATCCGGATGAGGGTCGTCTTGCCGTCTCCGTTGCGCCCCACGACGCCGATCCGGTCCCCCTCGGACACGCCGAGGGAGACACCGTCGAGCAGGGCACGGGTGCCGTACACCTTGCTGACTGCCTCGACATTGACCAGGTTGACGGCCATTAACGCTCCAGGGAAGGGGATCGATCGACCTCCAGCGTAGTCGGAGGCGGCGACCACCGGCCCGGGGGCCGGTCGGGGCCGCGGATCAGCAGGACCGCACCCCTGGGGCCCCGCCCCGCACCCCCCGGCCCGCCCGCTCGACGAGCAGCCACCCGGCCAGTGCCATGCCCACCGCCACCGGCGCCGTCACCCGCACCGCGACCAGCATCGCCGTACGCCCTTCGAGCAGTCCCCCGAAGCCGACCATCGACAGCCCGAGCACCCCGAAGAGGCAGAGCGTGACGCCCACGGCGGCTGCCGGGCCCGCGCCCGGCGTACCCGCGGGCTCCCGTGCCGCGACCGGCTTCTCGAAGCGGCGGAAGGCCGCGACAAGGAGAGCGGTGAGCACCACCGCGGCCGCCATCCGCAGCGGCACCTGCGTCCACCACTGCGCGGTGGCCGGCTCGGGCAGCCGCACGTCCGCCGCGATCAGCACCCCGTACACCCCGAGCATCGCCGTCAGGTGCCACAGGAACGCCGTCATCGAGACCCCGTTCGCCGCCACCACACCCCGCCACACCCGCGGCCGCGCCAGCCACCGGGTCGCGGGTCCCCGCAGCAGCTCCACCGCGCCCACCAGCCACACGCCGTGGCAGAGCAGGGCGAAGGTCGGCGGAGCCATGTTCGAGACGCGCTCGCCCGGCATGCCCACCATGGAGAGGGGGTACGGGCCGAAGGCCACCAGGGCCGCGGCTCCGGCGAGACCGGCCCCGGCCATGGCCGCCGGCATCCGCAGCCTGCCGTCCGCCCGCAGGAAGCCCAGCTGATGCACGGCGAGCCACACGAAGGCGAAGTTCAAGAACTCCACGTACGGGACGCCGAACGCGAAGCGCGCCAGGTCCACCGCCCCCGCGGCGAGCACCAGGCCCCCGAACGCGCCCCAGCCGTACCGCTCGTGCAGCCTCAGCAGCGGGGGCGTGAACGCCACCATCGCCAGGTAGATGCCGATGAACCACAGCGGCTGGGCGACAAGACGCAGCGTCACGTCCAGCAACGCGCCCCCCTCACCCGTGAGCTGGACCGCCAGAGCGGCGATGCCCCACACCCCGATGAAGACCATCGTCGGCCGCAGCAGCCGCTGCAGCCGTGCCCGCAGGAACGCCGAGTAGACCGAGCCGCCGCCCTCGGAGGCCTTGCGGCTCAGGGAGCGGTACGACAGCGCGTGCGAAAAGCCGCCGACGAAGAAGAACACCGGCATGATCTGCAACGCCCAGGTGAGCGGCTGCAGGCCGGGCACTTCGGCGAGGAGGTTGCCGACCTCGGTGCGGCCGTCGTCCCCGACGGTCACCGCCGCCATCAGCCAGTGGCCCACGACGACCGTGCCGAGGGAGGCGACCCGCAGCAGGTCGATGTACCGGTCGCGCCCGGTGGGCGTCCTCCCGGCCAGTTCACGAACGCTTGATCCCATGTACGTACGGTCGCGCGCACCGCACGTCCCGCGTCAGCGCGCACGTACTCAGATCAGCGCCTGAGTACGTGCCCCTCTAGAGGATCGTGGCGCCCGGCGCCGGGGAGTCGGCCACCCGGGCGGTACGGCAGGTGCCGGAGGCCGTGAGCGCTTCGGCGACCCGTCGCGCGGACTCCGCGTCCGCGGCCAGGAACGCCGTCGTGGGCCCGGAGCCGGAGACGAGCGCGGCCAGTGCGCCAGCCCCGGTCCCCGCTTCGAGGGTGTCGGCGAGCGAGGGGAACAGCGAGAGCGCCGCGGGCTGCAGATCATTGCTGACGGCTCCGGCGAGCGCGGCCGCGTCCCCGTCGCGCAGGGCGCCGAGCAGCGCGGGGGACGCCTGCGGGGCGGGGGCCTGCGGGGTCAGCCGGTCGAACTCGCGGTAGACCGCGGGCGTGGAGAGCCCTCCGTCGGCCACCGCGAACACCCAGTGGAAGGTCCCGCCGACCTCCAGGGTCTCCAGCTTCTCGCCGCGTCCCGTACCCAGCGCGGCGCCGCCGACCAGGCTGAACGGCACATCGCTGCCCAACTCGGCGCAGATGTCGAGCAGTTCGTCCCGCGAGGCCTCGGTCCCCCACAGCGCGTCGCACGCCACGAGCGCGCCCGCGCCGTCCGCGCTGCCGCCGGCCATGCCGCCGGCGACGGGGATGTCCTTGGCGATGTGGATGTGCACGTCGGCCGTACGTCCGTGGCGCGCGGCAAGGAGCTCCGCGGCCCGCGCCGCCAGATTCGTACGGTCGAGGGGGACTTGCGCGGCATCGGGCCCCGAGCAGGTCACCCGGAGCTGCTCGGCGGGCGTCACGGTGACCTCGTCGTAAAGACCCACGGCGAGGAACACGTTCGCCAGATCGTGGAAGCCGTCCGGGCGGGCGGGCCCCACCGCGAGCTGGACATTGACCTTGGCGGGGACCCGTACGGTCACACTCCGGTCCTGGCTCACGCGCCGGCTCCCTTGTGCTCGGCGATCCGCGCGAACTCCTCCACCGTCAGCGCCTCGCCGCGCGCCTGCGGCGACACTCCGGCGGCGACGAGCGCGGCCTCGGCGGCGGCCGCGGAGCCCGCCCACCCGGCGAGGGCGGCACGCAGGGTCTTGCGGCGCTGGGCGAAGGCCGCGTCGACGACGGCGAAGACTTCCTTCTTCGACGCGGTGGTCTTCACCGGCTCGGCGCGCCGCACGAGCGAGACGAGACCGGAGTCGACGTTCGGGGCGGGCCAGAAGACGTTGCGCCCGATGGAACCGGCGCGCTTCACGTCGGCGTACCAGTTCGCCTTCACGGAGGGCACGCCGTACACCTTCGAGCCGGGAGCGGCGGCGAGGCGGTCGGCGACCTCGGCCTGCACCATCACGAGCGTGCGCTCGATGCTGGGGAAGGTGTCGAGCATGTGCAGCAGCACGGGGACGGCCACGTTGTACGGAAGGTTGGCGACCAGCGCGGTCGGGGCGGGGCCGGGCAGTTCGCGCACGAGCATGGCGTCGCTGTGCACCAGCGCGAAGGATTCGGCCTTCGCGGGCAGCCGGGCCGCGATGGTCGCGGGCAGCGCCCCCGCCAGCGTGTCGTCGATCTCGACCGCGATCACGCTGTCCGCGGTGTCGAGCAGGGCGAGGGTCAGCGAACCGAGCCCGGGCCCGACCTCGACGACCACGTCCTGCGGGCCGACGTCCGCGGTGCGGACGATGCGGCGGACGGTGTTGGCGTCGATGACGAAGTTCTGGCCGCGCTGCTTGGTCGGGCGTACGCCCAGGGCAGCGGCCAGCTCGCGGATGTCGGCTGCGCCGAGGAGGCTGCCGGGCTCACTGTTGCTCACGCCACCAGATTACGGGGCCCGGACCCCGCGCCTTCACCGGTCCGCCGCCACTCGCCGCCGCCCGCGGGCGCCCCTACAGCCGCCCCCCACAATGCGGCCACGGACTCGCCCCCCGCTGGACATAAAGCTTCTTCGCCCGGAACGTCTGCTCCTCCGCGGAAGCGTCCTGCGGGCGCCCCGCCCCACCGAGCCCCTGCCACGTCCGCGTATCGAACTGGTACAGCCCCCCGTACGTCCCCGACGCGTCCACCGCGTTCGGGCGGCCGCCCGATTCGCAGTGCGCCAGCGAGCCCCAGTTCAGGCCCTCCGCCCCCGCCACCGAACTCGGACGCTGCTTCGTGCCCACCTTCACGATCTGCGTCTGCGGCTGCCGCACGATCTCCGTCCGCAGCCGCCGCGGCTTCTGCTTGACGCCGTTGACCGTCCGCAGCGCGTACGTCACCCGCCGGGACCCCTGGTGGCCCTGCCGCTCCACGACCTCCGTACCGACGAACAGCGATGAGTCCTCGGTCCGCCGCACGTCGAACGGGATCGGCTCCTCCCGCACCTCCTTGCGTCCGGAGATCCGCATGACGGTGACCGTCTGTCCGTCGCGCGGGAAGCTGTCGGGCGCGACGGAGGTCGTGTCCTGGCCGTTCAGGCTGATCCCGGACTCCTCGACCGCCTCGCGCACCGTCGCCGCGTTCGTACGGATGGTCCGCTCGCGCCCGTCCGCCATGATCGTCACCGTGCGCTCGGTCCGTACGTCGAGATCAAGGCCGCCCCGGTCGATGCGCTTGCTCCGCGAGGCCGACAGGTAGGCGCCCTCGGCCCGCACCCCGAGCTGCCGCAGCGCCCCGTCCACCGTGCGGGCCGTCGTCCACACCTCGCGCCGCTGCCCGTCGAGGGTGAGCTCGACCGGCCGGCCGTAGCGGACGGCGATCTCGTCGCCGCTGGCCAGGGCCGTGCTCGCGCTCGGCGCCACGATGTCGTGGGTGCCGAAGTCCACGCCCTCGTCCTCGAGGAGCTCACCGACGTCGTCCGCGAAGGTGTGCAGGGTGCGCGACTCGCCGTCGACACTCAGCTCGATGGCCTTGTCGTCGGCGACGAAGGCCGAGGTGCCGCCCGCGAGGAAGGCGACGACCAGCGCCTGCGGCAACAGCCGCCGCAGCGTCTCGGGCCGCTCCGAGGAGGCCGGTGCCGATGATTCAGTTGATGCCGATGCCGATGTTCTCGACCGCGACTGCGGCTTCAGTTTCGACGTCGGCTTCGGCTTCTTCCGCCGCGCCGCCCGCCGCGCCTCGGCCCGCCCGCCGTCAGGAATGACCACGGTGGCCTGCTGGGGGAAGAACTCCGGCTCCGGCTCGGCCCCGGGCTCCGGCTCATAGGTCGTGCCGCCCCCATAAGACGTCTCGTACTGCGGCGCATGACTCACGACGACGCTCCAGCGTTCTCGTTCTGGTCCGGATCGGGCGAGGCGGACCAGAACCTAGCGGAGCAACCGTCACTCTCCAAAGCAGCACGACCACACAGTGTCATGGCGCCGCCCTGAACCGCGGGGGTATGGGCGTTATCGGTCAGTAATCAAAGGCGCGTGCCGTGTTGGCCGAGATCGCCTCGGCCATGGCGTACTCGCCGATCCCCCGCACCTCGGCCATGGCCCGCAATGTGACCGGAATGAGATACGGCGCGTTAGGCCGTCCGCGGTAGGGAGCGGGCGTGAGGAAGGGCGCGTCGGTCTCCACGAGGACCAGTTCGACGGGGGCCACGGCCAGCGCGTCCCGCAGACCCTGCGCGTTCTTGAAGGTCATGTTGCCGGCGAAGGACATGAAGTAGCCGTTCTCCGCGCACACTTGGGCCATCGCCGCGTCTCCCGAGTAGCAGTGGAAGACGGTGCGCTCCGGAGCCCCCTCCTCCTTCAGGACCCGCAGCACATCCTCGTGCGCCTCGCGATCGTGGATGACCAGGGCCTTGCCGTGCCGCTTGGCGATCTCGATGTGCGCGCGGAAGGAGCGCTCCTGGGCGGCCTTGCCCTCGGGCCCGGTGCGGAAGTAGTCGAGGCCGGTCTCGCCCACGCCCTTGACGTGCGCCAGCGCGGCAAGGCGGTCGATCTCGGCGAGCGCGGCGTCCAGCGCCCCGTCGCCGCCCGCCTCGCGCGCGCCCTGCCGGGACCAGCCGTCGGGGTCGCCGTGCACGATGCGCGGCGCCTCGTTGGGGTGCAGGGCGACGGTGGCGTGCACGCTCTCGTACGCGGCGGCCGTCTCGGCGGCCCAGCGCGAGCCCGCGACGTCACAGCCCACCTGCACGACCGTCGTCACCCCGACCGCTGCGGCCTTGGCGAGCCCCTCGTCCACCGTCCCCGACTGCATGTCGAGGTGGGTGTGGGAGTCGGCGACCGCCACCCGAAGGGGTTCGGGCAGCGGTGGCGCGGCGTTCTTGGCGTCGGTGTTCTTGGGGCCGGCGTTGTGGGAAGGCATGCCCCCGATCCTACGAAGGGGACGTCATCCCGCCTTGCGGTGGTGGAAGGGATGCAGCAGCGCCGACAGATGCCAGTGGTGTTGCTTGGGCTCGTGGGGCTCGGCCACCCCGGAGCCGGACGCGTCCCCCGTCGCCTTGTCCGCCCCGGCCGCCGCCCGCGGCGCGTGGTGCCGCTGCATCAGGTCGAGGACCGACGACACCTGCCCGGCCCGCATGATCCGCACGACATGGCCGTCGCAGTTCAGGCACGTCGGCCGGGTCAGGGGCGACGGCACATGAATGCCGTCCGCCACGTACACCACGAATTCCTTGCCCTTGCCGTCCACGTGATGCTCGATCTCGTAGGACTGTTCCCAGCCGTGCCCGCATCGCATACAGGCGAATGCATAAGACTCGTGAACGGTGTTGGTCGCTTGTGTCGCACGCGTCGCATCGGGCGCCGTGGTGTGGTGACCGGTGTCGGCGATCTCAGTCATGCCAGCTCCTCTTGTCCGCTGGACAAGCGCTGCCGGACCGGGGATCTCCTCCCGGCCGGAAGCGTGGGGACGGGTGCGTCCCCTTTGACCAGTGGACGCTTTTCCCGAGGCGAAAGCATCAGACCTGTCGACAGTTGAAGGCGATTTGGCCTTTCCTTAGCCTTCAGGCCCGGTGCGCGGCCCGCACTTTGCTTTTCACGATAGTCCTTTGCCTTCCGATGGGGCGGTCCGAGCCGCATTCTTTGCCGCCACGACCGCATCGAACACGTCACGCTTGGGCAGCCCCGCCTCGGCCGCGACGGCGGCGATCGCCTCCTTGCGTCGCTCCCCCGCCTCCTCGCGCACCCGCACCCTGCGCACCAGCTCCTCCGGGCCCAGGTCACCGGGGCTCTTCTCCGGTGCTCCCTCGACGACGACGGTGATCTCACCGCGTACGCCGTCGGCCGCCCACTCGGCGAGTTCCTTCAGCGACCCGCGCTTGACCTCTTCGTACGTCTTGGTCAGCTCGCGGCAGACCGCGGCCCTGCGTTCGTCGCCGAACGCCTCGGCCATCGCGACGAGGGTGTCGTCGATCCGGTGCGGTGCCTCGAAGTAGACGAGAGTGCGACGGTCCTCGGCCACCTCGCGCAGCCGCGAGAGCCGCTCGCCCGCCTTGCGCGGCAGGAAGCCCTCGAAGCAGAAGCGGTCCACCGGGAGGCCCGAGAGCGCGAGCGCGGTGAGCACGGCGGACGGTCCCGGCACGGCGGTGACCCGGATGTCCTTCTCCACGGCGGCGGCGACGAGGCGGTATCCGGGGTCGGACACCGACGGCATCCCGGCGTCCGTCACGAGCAGCACCCGCGCGCCGCCGACCAGGGCCTCGACCAACTCGGGCGTCCGCGCGCTCTCGTTGCCCTCGAAGTACGAGACGACCCGGCCGCCCACCTGCACGCCGAGCGCCTGGGTGAGCCTGCGGAGCCGCCGGGTGTCCTCGGCGGCCACCACGTCGGCCGACGCCAGCTCGGTGGCGAGCCGCGGCGGAGCGTCCGCGACGTCGCCGATGGGCGTGCCCGCGAGGACGAGGGTCCCGGCGGACGCGTTTCGGGAGGGCCGGCTGTCGGGAGAATCTGCGCTTCCTGTCACTGTTCCATCCTCGCAGGGGCCGGGGAGGGCCCAGGAGCGGGACTCACACAGTCGGGTTCCCTACGATGGCGCGGTGACCAGTACCGCGTCTTCCCCGGACACCCGCCAGGGCCAGGCAGCCGAGGAGCAGCAGCCGTCGTGGCAGCACAGGCTGCGCCGCTTCGGTTACGTGGCGCGAACCACCGAGCCCGCCGCCGACGTCCGGGCCCGGCTCGTGCCCGCGTACACCGAACCGAGCCCGCGGCTGTGGGCGACGATCGGCATGCCGAAGAGCTACGCCGACCTGCTGGTCCGGTGGTCGGGCTGGATCGGCCCGCTGCTGATCACGCTGGTCGCGGGGCTCACCCGGTTCTGGAATCTCGGCAGCCCGAAGGCCGTGATATTCGACGAGACGTATTACGCCAAGGACGCCTGGGCGCTGATCCACCGGGGCTTCGAGGTCAACTGGCCCGAGAAGGTCAATCCCGATGTCCTGAAGCACGGATCGGACATCACGATCCCCACGGACGCCGCGTACGTGGTGCATCCGCCGGTCGGCAAGTACATCATCGGCATCGGCGAGTGGATCTTCGGCTTCGATCCCTTCGGCTGGCGCTTCATGACGGCGGTGCTCGGCACCCTGTCGGTCCTGATGCTGTGCCGGATCGGGCGGCGGCTCTTCCGCTCGACGTTCCTGGGCTGTCTGGCCGGCGGGCTGCTCGCGGTGGACGGGCTGCACTTCGTGATGAGCCGCACCGCGCTGCTCGACCAGGTCCTGATGTTCTTCGTCCTCGCCGCGTTCGGCTGCTTCCTGATCGACCGGGACAAGGCGCGCGCGAAACTCGCGGCCGGTCTCCCTGCCGAGGACGACGGGCGGGTCCGCCCGGACGCGTACGTCGCCGAGACGCTGCGCCTGGGGTGGCGTCCCTGGCGCCTGGCGGCCGGTCTCTGCCTGGGGCTCGCCTTCGGCACCAAGTGGAACGGCCTCTACATCATGGTCTTCTTCTGCTTGCTGACCGTTCTGTGGGACGTGGGCGCCCGCCGCGTCGCGGGTGCCGAGCGTCCCTACCGCGCGGTTCTGAAGCGGGACGTGTTCCCGGCGTTCGTCTCGACGGTGCCGGTCGCGATCGGTGTGTACGTCCTGTCCTGGCTCGGCTGGATCCTCTCCCCGACCGACGGCACCGGCGGCTACTACCGCAACTGGGCGGCGACGGACGGCAAGGGCGGCTCCTGGACGCTCCTGCCGGACTGGCTGCGCAGCCTGTGGCACTACGAACACGCCGTCTACGACTTCCACGTGGGGCTCTCCTCGCCGCACACCTACCAGTCGAACCCGTGGAGCTGGATCGTCGACGGCCGCCCCGTCTCGTACTTCTACGAGTCTCCGCTGCCCGGCAAGGACGGCTGCCCCGCCGGCACCGCGGAGAAGTGCGCCCGCGAGGTCCTCGCGCTCGGCACGCCGATGCTGTGGTGGGCGGGGGCGTTCGCGCTGCTCTACGTGCTGTGGCGGTGGGTGTTCCGCAGGGACTGGCGCGCGGGCGCGATCGTGTGCGGGATCGCGGCGGGTTATCTGCCGTGGTTCATGTACCAGGAGCGGACGATCTTCTTCTTCTACGCCGTCGTCTTCGTGCCGTTCCTGTGCCTGGCCGTCGCGATGATGATCGGCGCGATCCTCGGTCCGCCGGGGTCGAGCGAGCGGCGGCGGGTCGTGGGGGCCGCGGCGTCGGGTGTCCTGGTGCTCCTCATCCTGTGGAACTTCATCTGGTTCTGGCCCATTTACACCGGCCAGGCCATTCCGATCGATTCCTGGCGGGCCCGCATGCTCCTGGACACGTGGGTCTAGACATCTGGCTGTAGTGGGCATCTAGGACACCTTCGGATAACAGCTCCCTCGTTCTTCACCTCCTCCGCTTAAGGTTCGGTTCGCATCACCCTTCCGGACACACATTCGGGAGGTCTCCTGGGGAGGGGGCGCGCAATGCGCAGAGGGGTAAAGGTCACTTTGGTGGGCGGCGTGTTCGCCGTCATGGTCGGGGGCGCGGGGTACGGCGCGTACAACTTGGTGAACGGCGTGACCGGGGGCGGCGGTTCGCCGGGGGCGGGCCCCCATGCGGTGAAGACGGGGCCGCCGACGAGCGGCGAGATAGGCGAGACGACGGAGAAGTTCTTCGCCGCGTGGGCCAAGGGCGACGCCAGGCAGGCCTCGTCCTACACGAACAACGCGGAAGCGGCCTCGACGATCCTGACCGGTTACCGCGACGACGCCCATCTGACGAAGGTGCGCCTCACGCCGGGCAAGGCCGACGGCGCGACCGTGCCGTTCTCGGTCGAGGCCACGGTGTCGTACAAGGGGAAGACCAAGCCCTTCGCGTACGACTCGGAACTGACCGTCGTCCGGGGCGAGACCACGGGGCGCGCGCTGGTCGACTGGGACCCCACGGTCGTCCACCCGGACCTGAAGAAGGACGACACCCTGGAGACCGGCGAGGCCGCCGTGCCCCCCATCCAGGCCGTCGACCGGCACGGCACGGTCCTGGACAAGAAGGACCACCCCTCGCTCGGCCCGGTCCTCGACCAGCTGCGCGCGAAGTACGGCGACAAGGCGGGCGGAACGCCCGGCGTCGAGCTCTACGTCCGGCACGCCGACGAGAACGCGGGCACCAAGACGCTGCTCACGCTCGCCAAGGGCAAGCCGGGGCGGCTGAAGACGACGCTGAGCGCGCCCGCGCAGCGCGCCGCCGAGAAGGCGGTGACCCAGCACGCGGACTCCTCCGTGGTCGCCGTGCAGCCGAGCTCCGGCGAGGTCCTGGCGGTGGCCAACAACCGGAAGGACGGGTTCAACGCGGCCTTCGAGGGCAAGATGGCCCCCGGCTCGACGATGAAGATCGTCTCGGCGGCGATGCTCATCGACAAGGGCGTGACGAAGGCGAGCGGCCCCGCGCCCTGCCCGGACACCGCGACCTGGCAGAGCAACACGATCCATAACCTTCCGGGTCTCGCCCCGAACGAGAACGCGACCCTGGCGGACAGCTTCGCGCGCTCGTGCAACACCGCGTTCGTGAAGCTGGTCGACGAGGACGGCGTCACGGACGCCTCCCTCACCGAGGAGGCG
The DNA here is from genome assembly GCF_053610705.1 of Streptomyces sp. NPDC054872. Taxonomy (NCBI): domain Bacteria; kingdom Bacillati; phylum Actinomycetota; class Actinomycetes; order Kitasatosporales; family Streptomycetaceae; genus Streptomyces; species Streptomyces sp. NPDC054872. The sequence continues at coordinate 78,254 of NZ_JBSGYY010000028.1, forward strand.
CAGAACGGCTTCGGCCTCGGCCTCGACTGGCAGGTCGGCGTCCGGACGGTGGACGGCTCGGTCCCCGCGTCCCCCGGCCCCGACCGCGCGCAGAACATGATCGGCCAGGGCCAGGTGCAGCTGAACCCGCTGAACATGGCATCGGTCACGGCGACCGCGATGACGGGAGCCTTCCGGCAGCCGGTGATCGTGGACCCGTCCCTTGACGACCGGGAGCTGGCCACGGCACACGGCCTGCCCGCGTCCACCGTCCAGCAGCTGCGCCAGATGATGAACGCCACGGCGGTCAGCGGCACCGGAGCCCGCGCCATGTCCGGACTGAGCGGCGGCGGCAGCGTCGGCGCGAAGACGGGGTCGGCGGAGGTCGCCGGCCAGGAGAAGCCCAACAGCTGGTTCGCCGGATACCGCGGTGACGCGGCGGCCGCGGCAGTCGTGGAGCGGGGCGGCCATGGCGGCGACGCGGCCGGCCCTATCGTGGCGGCGGTGCTTGCCGCAGGCAGTTGAGGTGATTGGTAGGGGTCTTCATGAAAGCCCCCTAGTGTGGGGCCTTCCGGTGCGGAACCTGGGGGTTCTGTGATCTGGGATCTGCGGAGGGTCAGTGGGTAAGCGAGGGCGCGCCAGCGAGCGCAAGGGCATCAGGAACATCACGGGCACATCGGGCGCCGGGAGCGCCAAGGTGCACCCTGGTGTGCTCGGCGGCGCCGCCGCCGTGGTCGTGTGCGGCGTGGGCATCGCCGCGTACAGCCTGATCGGCGGCTCGTCCGGCGACGGACCGACGGTCGACGAGAAGCCGGTGGCCGCGGGCCCGCCGACGGCCGCCGAGGTGCGTGCCACCACCCGGGACTTCCTCGCCGCGTGGGAGAAGGGCGACGTCACGGGGGCCGCGGCCCTCACGGACGACCGGACGACGGCGAAGACCGCCCTCACCGCGTACGCCAAGGACTCCCACCTCACGAAGGTGAAGCTGACGCCGGGCAAGCGCTCAGGCGCGAAGATGCCCTTCTCGGTCACGTCCACGGTCTCGTACGAGGGACAGAGCAAGCCCTTCGCGTACGAGTCCGAGCTGACCGTCGTACGAAGAAAGCACGACGGCAAGACGCTGGTCGGCTGGCAGCCCTCCGTCGTGCACCCGGACCTGAAGGACGGCGACCGTCTGGTCACCGGTGAGGCCGGGGACCCGCCGATCAAGGCGGTGGACCGGGACGGCGGCGAGCTGACCAAGGCGAAGTACCCGTCCCTCGGCACGGTGTTGGACAGCCTGCGCGAGAAGTTCGGCGACAAGGCCGGCGGCAAGGCGGGCGTGGAGCTGCGGGTCGTGCGCAAGGACAGCGCGAAGGACGCCGAGAAGTCGGCGACCACGAAGGACGACGCGAAGGCGACGCCCGACAAGACGCTCCTGACGCTCTCCCCGGGCACCCCCGGCACCCTGAAGACCACCTTCGACGCCTCGCTCCAAGCCGCGGCGGAGAAGGAGACGGGCAAGCGCAAGCAGGCCTCGGTGGTCCTGGTGAAGCCGAGCACGGGAGAGATCCTCGCGGCGGCCAACTCGAACCCGACCGGCTTCAACATCGCCTTCCAGGGCTCGCTGGCCCCCGGCTCGACGATGAAGGTCGTCACGTCGTCCCTGCTCCTGGAGAAGAAGCTCGCGGGCGTCGACAAGAAGCACCCGTGCCCGAAGTACGTGACGTACGGCGGCTGGAAGTTCCAGAACGACGACAAGTTCCAGATCAAGGACGGCACGTTCCGCGCGAGCTTCGCCCGGTCCTGCAACACGGCCTTCATCAGCCAGGCCGAGAAGCTGCAGAACGACTCCCTGACCAAGCAGGCGCAGGAGGTCTTCGGCCTCGGCCGCGACAACTGGTCGATCGGTGCCCCGTCCTTCGACGGGGCGATCCCGGTGCAGAGCGACGCGCAGATGGGCGCCTCGCTGATCGGTCAGGGCGGGGTGCGCATGAGCCCGCTGAACATGGCGTCGGTGGCGGCCACGGTGAAGTCGGGCACGTTCAAGCAGCCGTATCTGGTCTCCCCGGACGTCGACAAGCGCACGCTGGCGACGGCGCCCCGCAAGATGTCGGGCGCGACCGCTTCGGCGCTGCGGGACCTGATGCACTACACGGCGGTGGCGGGAACGGCCGTCAAGCCGATGTCGGGCCTCGGCTCCGACATGGGGGCGAAGACGGGCTCGGCGGAGGTCGACGGACAGAAGAAGCCCAACGGCTGGTTCACGGCGTACCGCGGTGACCTGGCCGCGGGAGCGGTGGTGCAGGAGGGCGGCCACGGCGGCGACTCCGCGGGGCCGCTGGTGCGGGCGATGTTCCTGGCGGCGAAGTAGCCGGCTTTCCGCCCGGCGGGATCGGCCGTCCGGTATACGGATACACGGTCGCGTGCCCCGTACACGGACCGCTACCGTGCCGGGCATGAGCGCTACGGATTCACCCGCTTCCCCCGCCCACCCCCGTTTCGCCGCGGCCCTGACCGAGCTGGGCCTCGCCGAACTGGTCAGCGAGGTCCGCCGCTTCCCGGAGGCGACGCGCACCGCCCAGGAGGCCGCGGCGGCCATCGGCTGCGAGCTGAGCCAGATCTGCAAGTCCCTGATCTTCGCGGCGGACGGCGTCCCGGTCCTGGTCCTGATGGACGGCGCGTCGCGGGTGGATCTGGAGCTCGTGCGGTGGGAGCTGTGCGCGGCGAAGGTGACGCGCGCGAAGGCGGACGTCGTCCGGGAGACCACGGGGTACGCGATCGGCGGCGTACCGCCCTTCGGTCACGCGACGAAGACGCGGGTCCTCGCGGACCGCTCGCTGCTCGACCACGACGTGGTGTGGGCGGCGGCGGGCACTCCGTACGCGGTCTTCCCCATGGCGCCCAAGGACCTGATCCGGCACGCGAACGGCACCCTGGTGGACGTGCGCGAGTCCGCCAAGTGACGCCGCTCGTCGCGTCGGCGGTGCTGCTTGCCGCCGTCACGCACGCGAGCTGGAACGCGATCGCGCACCACATCACGGACAAGCTGGTCGGCTTCACCCTGATATCCGGCGGCGGGCTGCTGATCGGCGTACTCATCGCCCCGTTCGCGGAGATACCGGCGGCGGGTGCGTGGCCGTACCTGGTGTTCTCCGCGGTGATCCACGTCGGCTACTACGCCCTGCTGATGAAGTCGTTCAGGCTCGGCGACTTCGGCCAGGCGTACCCGATCGCGCGGGGCACGGCTCCCCTGGTGGTCACCGTCCTCGCGGCGGTCTTCGCGGGCGAGATCCCGGACGGCTGGCAGGCGGCGGGCGTCGCGGTCTCCTGCGCGGGCCTGACGGGCCTCGCCCTGTGGGGCATACGCGGCTCGGGCCGGCGCCCCGACTGGGCGGCGATCGGCGCGGCGCTCGCCACGGGCGTCTCGATCGCGGCGTACACGGTGGTGGACGGCCTCGGCGTCCGCGCCTCCGGCTCCTCCATGGGCTACATCGCGTGGCTGATGATCCTTGAGGGCCTCGCGATCCCGCTGTACGCGGCGTACCGCTGGCGGGGGGCTTTCGTCGCCCGACTGCGCCCGTTCGCGGCGGTGGGCCTCCTTGGCGCGGCCCTGTCGGTGGCGGCGTACGGCCTGGTCCTGTGGGCCCAGACGAAGGCGGACCTGGCCCCGATCTCGGCGCTCCGGGAGTCGTCGATCATCGTGGGCGCGGGGATAGGCGCGGTCTTCTTCAAGGAAAAGTTCGGGGCGCCGAGGCTGGTGGCGGCGGCATTGATGGTGGCGGGAATCGGACTGATGCTGCACGCGGGGTGACCTACACCCCCCGGTTCGCTGCCGCCGTCTTCGGGTCGAAGCCGAACGGCAGCTCGAGGCGGTGTGCCCCCATCAGGTCCTCGTCGCCGAGGAGTTCTCCCGTCGGGCCGTCCGCGGCGATGACGCCGTCGCTGAGGATCAGGGCCCGGGGGCACAGTTCGAGGGCGTACGGCAGGTCGTGCGTGACCATCAGGACCGTCACGTCCAACGAGCGGAGGATGTCGGCCAGTTCGCGGCGCGACGCGGGGTCCAGGTTCGAGGACGGTTCGTCGAGGACCAGGATCTCCGGCTCCATCGCGAGGACCGTGGCCACCGCGACGCGCCTGCGCTGGCCGAAGGAGAGGTGGTGCGGCGGGCGGTCCGCGAACTCCGCCATCCCTACCTGGGAGAGGGCCTTGTGGACCCTGGCCTCCAGCTCGGGGCCGCGCATCCCCGCCGCCGCCGGGCCGAACGCCACGTCCTCGCGCACCGTCGGCATGAAGAGCTGGTCGTCCGGGTCCTGGAAGACGATGCCGACCCGGCGCCTGATCTCGGCCATGTGCTTCTTGCCGACGGGGAGGCCCGCGACGGTGACCGTGCCCGCGCCGCCCGTCAGGATGCCGTTCAGGTGCAGGACCAGCGTCGTCTTGCCCGCGCCGTTCGGGCCGAGCAGCGCGACCCGCTCGCCCCGGCCGATCCTCATGTCGACGCCGAAGAGCGCCTGATGCCCGTCGGGGTAGGCGAAGGCAAGGCCGGTCACTTCGAGGGAGGGTGCAGCAGTCACAGGGTCCATCCCAGCAGGCAGACGACAAGAGCGGCGGATGGGAGGGCAAGTGCGTACGTCCACTGTGCCCGTGAGGCGGTCACCTCGTCGATCACCGGCATCGAACCGGCGTACCCCCGGCTGACCATCGCCAGGTGCACCCGCTCGCCCCTCTCGTACGAGCGGATGAAGAGCGCCCCCGCGGACTTCGCGAGGACGCCCCACTGGCGCACGCCCCGCGCCTCGAAGCCGCGCGACTCGCGTGCGATCCTCATGCGGCGCATCTCGTCCGTGATCACGTCGCCGTACCGGATCATGAACGAGGCGATCTGGACGAGCAGCGGCGGCAGTTTCAGCCGCTGGAGGCCGAGGAGCAGCGAGCGCAGTTCGGTGGTGGAGGCAAGGAGGACCGAGGCCGCGACGCCCAGCGTGCCCTTGGCCAGGACGTTCCAGGCGCCCCAGAGGCCGTTCACGCTCAGGGACATGCCGAGTACGTCGACCCGCTCGCCCTCCGCCACGAACGGCATGAGCACCGCGAACGCCACGAACGGGACCTCGATGAGCAGCCGCTTGAGGAGGAAGGGGAGCGGGACGCGGGACGCGAACGCCACCGCGCCGAGCAGCACCGCGTAGCCGCCGAACGCCCACATGGCCTCGCGCGGCGTCGAGACCACGACGACCACGAAGCAGAAGAACGCCGCCAGCTTGGTGTGCGGGGGCAGGGCGTGGACGGGTGAGTGGCCGTGCCGGTAGAGCCGGTGAGCGTGGCCCGCGCCCATGTCAGGCGTTCTCGCGGACGGAATCCGTGGCCGCCGGGCCCGCGTCCGCCGTACGGCGGCGCCGCAGCGCCCAGAAGACCCCCGAGCCGGCAACGACGGTGACGCCGACGCCGATCACCCCCGCGAGGCCACCGGAGAGGCGGCTGTCGGTGATGTCCTTGACGCCGTAGTCGGCGAGCGGGGAGTCCGAGGCGGCGTGCTCCTCGGCCTTCTTGTCGATGCCCTTGTCGGCGGCGACCTTCTCCAGGCCGTCGGGGTTCGCGGAGGCGTAGAAGCTGACGAAGCCGGCGAGGACGAGGGAGGTGACCAGGCCGGCGATCCAGACCTTGCGGTGCGAGCGGGCGGCGACGGGGGCGGGCTCCTCGGCCGTCTCCGGAACGTCGATGAGTTCACCGCCGACCCGGAGCTTGAGCTTCTGCGTCAGGCCGCGGGCGCCGTACACGAGGTCGGGGCGGACCGCGATGACCGCGCCTACGGTGAGTGCGGTGATCACCGCCTCGCCGACGCCGATCAGGACGTGCACGCCGACCATGGCCGTGGCGACCTTGCCGATGGAGACGTCGGTCGTGCCGCCGAGCGCGTAGAGGAAGGTGAAGGCGACCGCGGCGGCGGGCACCGAGAGCAGTGCGGCGACGAAGGCGGATGCGGTGATGGAGCGGCGGCTGCGCGGGAGCACCTTCACCAGGCCGCGGAAGGTGAAATAGGCCACGACGGTCGTGACGACGGCCATGTCGGTGATGTTCACGCCGAGCGCGGTGAGGCCGCCGTCGGCGAAGAGGACGCCCTGCATCAGCAGGACGACGGACACGCACAGGACACCCGTATAGGGGCCGACGAGTATCGCGGCGAGCGCCCCGCCGAGCAGATGTCCGCTGGTCCCGGCGGCGACGGGGAAGTTCAGCATCTGCACCGCGAAGATGAACGCGGCCACGAGCCCGGCGAGCGGCGCCGTCCGCTCTCCCCCACTCTCCGAGCGGGAGGTGCCCCCAAGTTCACGCCGTGCGCCGCGGAGGCTGACGGCGACCGCTCCGGCCGCGATGACCCCGGTGGCGGCCGAGACGGGGGCGTCGATGAATCCGTCGGGGACATGCATGCGCGCGCTCCTGGGCAGGACAGGAAGAGGGAGACAGAGCAAATCGCTCGTGAACCGTTCAATGATAGTGCTCTGTTGCGAACGGTTTGCAAGAGCGGTGGCTACCCAGTTATCCCGGTCACACCTGGAGCAGGAATCGGAATATATGGGACATTAGAGGGCAGAAAGCGCGTGACGGTGAGCGTGATGGTGAGGAGTTCGGCGATGTCCGCAGTAGAGCAGTACGCACGAGCCCACGTCGTCACGGACTCCCCGGACGACCAGCTCACCGTCCCCGCCGTCCTCCGGTACGACCCGGAGGCCGACCCGCTCTCGGTGCGGATCGGCCTCCCTGGTTCTCCCGAGGGGTCCCACGAGTGGACCTTCGCCAGGCAGCTGCTCGAACAGGGCCTGCGGGCCCCGGCCACCGGCGGCGACGTACACATCTGGCCCTGTGGACGGGTCCAGACGGTGATGGAGTTCCACTCGGCGCACGGGGTGGCGGTCGTGCAGTTCGACGCATCGGCGCTCATACGCTTCCTGCGCCGCACCTACGCGGCCGCCCCCGTGCCCCACTGACGCGTCAGACGCGCTCCAGCTCCCTGCCCTCGTCGCTCCGGCCGGCGCCCGCCTCGTCGGCGTCCCGCAGGCCCTCGCCCTCGACGTCTACGTTGGGCAGCGCCCGGTCCAGCCATCGCGGCAGCCACCACGCCTTCTTGCCCAGCAGCGCGAGCACCGCCGGGACCAGCGCCATGCGCACGATGAACGCGTCGAAGAAGACCGCGATCGCGAGGCCGAAGCCGATCATCTTCACCATCTGCTCGGACGAACCGATGAAGCCGGCGAAGACCGCGATCATGATGACCGCCGCCGCGGAGACCACGCGTGCGCCGTGCCTGAAGCCGGTCACGATCGCCTGGCCCGGCCGCTCCCCGTGGACGTACGCCTCACGCATGCGCGTCACGAGGAACACCTCGTAGTCCATCGCGAGGCCGAAGACGACGCCCACCATGAAGATCGGCATCATGCTCATGATCGGGCCGGTCTGCTCCACGCCGAAGAGCGAGCCGAGCCAGCCCCACTGGAAGACCGCGACGACCGCGCCCAGGGCCGCCAGGACCGAGAGCAGGAAGCCGAGGGCCGCCTTGAGCGGGACCAGGATGGAGCGGAAGACGACGATCAGGAGGAGGAAGGCGAGGCCGACGACGAGTGCCAGGTAGGGCAGCAGGGCGTCGTTCAGCTTCTGTGAGACGTCGATGTTCATGGCCGTCGTACCGGTGACCATGACGCTCGCGCCGGTGTCGGACTTGATGTCGGCGCCCGCGTCACGGATCGCGTGCACGAGGTTCTCGGTCTCGATGCCGCTGGGCTTGGAGGACGGGACGACGCTGATGATCGCCGTGTCGCCCGCCTTGTTGATCATCGGCGGGGCGACCGAGAGGACGTCGTCGAGCTTGGAGATCGTCTTGGTGATCTCACCGGCGGCGGCCTTCGGGTCGTCGGAACCCTTCAGGTCGGCGACCGTCATCAGCGGGCCGTTGAAGCCGGGGCCGAATCCGTCGGAGACCAGGTCGTACGCCTTGCGCTGGGTCGTGGACGTCGGCTGCGCACCGTCGTCGGGGAGGCCCAGTTCGAGGGAGGACACGGGCAGCGCCGCGGCGCCCAGGCCGATGACGCCGACCAGCAGGACGGTGAGCGGACGGCGGACGACGAAGCGCGCCCAGCGAGTGCCCAGGTTGTCCTTCGGCTGCTTCTTCTCCGCCGCGTCCGACGCCGCGTCCGCCGCGGCGTCCTTCTTCCTGCCGCCGCCGAGCACCTTGCTCTTCTGGCCCGTGGGCTTGACCTTCTTGCCCGCGTAACCGAGCAGCGCCGGGATCAGGGTCAGCGCGATGAGCACGGCGATGACCACCGTGCCGGCCGCCGCGAAGCCCATCTTGGTGAGCATCGGGATGTTCACCACGGCGAGGCCGACAAGCGCGATGACCACCGTGAGCCCGGCGAAGACCACGGCCGAACCGGCGGTCCCCACGGCGCGGCCCGCCGCGTCCTCGCGGTCCCGGCCGTCGGCGAGTTCACCGCGGTAGCGGGAGACGATGAAGAGCGCGTAGTCGATGCCGACCGCGAGGCCGATCATCATGGCGAGCGTCGAGGTGGTCGTCCCCAGGTCGAGCGCGCTGGCGAGCGCGGTGATCGAGGAGACGCCGATGCCGACGCCGATCAGCGCGGTGAGGAGCGGAAGACCCGCGGCGATCAGCGAGCCGAAGGTGATGACGAGGACCACGGCAGCGACCGCGATGCCGATGATCTCGGTGGCGCCGGTCTCGGGCATCGCCTGCAGCGCGTCACCGCCGACCTCGACCGTGAGCCCGGACTCCCGCGCCTGGTCGGTCGTCTTCTCGAGGGCCTCACGGCTGTCCTCGGTCAGCTCCATCGAGGTGACCTTGTACGAGACCGACGCGTACGCCGTGGAGCCGTCCTTGCTGACCGTCTTGGTCCGGAAGGGGCTGTCCGCCCTCGCGACCTCGTCCGAACCGGACTTGAGGGCGGTGACGGTCTTCTCGATCTCGGCCTTGTTGGCCGCGTCGGTGACCTTCTCGCCGTCCGGCGCCTTGAAGACGACCCGGGCGCTCGCGCCGTCGGCGCTCGCTTCGGGCACACGCTCTTCGAGCAGGTCGAAGGCCTTCTGGGCCTCCGTACCGGGAATGGAGAAGGAGCTGGAGGCGGCGGTGGGCGCGGACGCGGCGCCGACTCCGGCGAGCGTCAGGAGCGCCACCCATATCAGGGCGACGAAGTGCCGTCGCCTGAAGGCGAGTCGGCCCAGTTTGTAGAGGAAAGTGGCCACGGGGGCGTACTCCCGGTCAGGTCGTGGTGTCTACAGGGCAGGGGGGATCAGCCCGACGACGTGAGCGGTCGCGTCAGGTGGAGGAGAGGGTCGGGTGCGGGTCTTGATCAGACGCCGAGAGCGGGGAGGATCACGGCGTCGATGTAGGAACGGAGGAACTCACGGTCGACCGTGCGGTCCTCGATCAGGTCACGGGCGACGAAGCCGCCGATCATCATGTGGATGACGAAACCCAACGCGGGGTTGTCCGGGGCCACTTCACCCCGCTCCACCGCCCTGCGCAGCAGTGCGTTCAGGCCGGTGATCTCCGGCTCGATGAGCACCTGCCGCAGCGCGTGGTGGAGTTCGGGATTTCCGTGGATGACGTGGAAGAGACTCCGCATCAGCGCGGCGTCCTGCTCCATCTGGCAGTCGTCCGAACGGTTCACGCTCTCCAGGAGGTCGCCGCGCAGGGAACCGGTGTCGATGTCCTCGATGGACACCGGCTTGTTGTGCCGCAGCGCCCTGGCGATCAGCTCGGGCTTGCTCCCCCACTGGCGGTAGAGGGTGGCCTTGCTGGATTTCGTGCGGGCCGCGATGGCGTCCATGGTGAGCGCCTCGTACCCGACTTCGCGGAGCAGGTCGAGCGCGGCCGCGTAGATCTCGGTCTCGCGCTCGGGTGTGATCCGGCTGCGCCGCACCGTTGCCGCCTCAGCCATGATCCCTCCGCCCCTCGTGGGAACCGTTCCGTACGCCATGACTGTACCCGGGCTCTTAACGAAACGAAACCGTTTCGTACGTGCGCTGCATCACGCGCCGCCTCCCGACCGCGCCGCGCGCCTGTTTCACCCCATGTACGAGTTGCCGGGCCCTGCGCACCGGAAAAGCATGGTGAAGTGACCGACGCGCGCGATGAAGCCCATGCTGACCACGCCTACCTGCGATTTCCGCACCTCAGCGGCGACCGTCTCTGTTTCGCGGCCGAGGACGATCTCTGGGTGGCGCCGCTGAGCCCGGACGGCGCACCCGCCGGCCGGGCCTGGCGGGTGACCGTCGACCGGACCAAGGTGAGCCATCCGCGTTTCTCGCCGGACGGCCGCCACATCGCGTTCACGACCTGGCGCAGTCTCGACCCGGAGATCCATCTGGCCCCGGTCGACGGCGGCCCGGCCCGGCGCCTCACCTACTGGGGGAGCACGGACACCCGGGTCTGCGGCTGGTCCCCCGACGGCGACATCCTCGCCGTCTCCTCGCACAATCAGCCCTTCTCGTACTTCTGCTGGGCCTACAGCGTGCCGACCGACGGATCGCCCGGCGGCAAGCTGCCCTGGGGTCCGGTGTACGACATCGCGGTCAACGACATCGAGGGCGAGCGCAAGACCCTCCTCCTGACCGGGAAGCCGCCGCACGAGCCCGCCGCCTGGAAGCGCTACCGGGGCGGTGCGACGGGCCGCCTGTGGCTGCACGGCGACCAGCTCCTGCCCGACCTCGACGGGCACCTGGACTCCCCGATGTTCGTGGACGGCAGGATCGCCTTCCTCTCCGACCACGAGGGCGTCGGCAACCTCTACTCCTGCCTGCCCGACGGCTCCGACCTGCGACGGCACACCGATCACGACGCGTTCTACGCCCGGCACGCCTCCAGCGACGGCGCCCGCGTCGTCTACCAGTGCGCGGGCGACGTCTGGCTGGTGGACGACCTGTCCCCCGGCTCCGTGCCGCGCCGCCTCGACGTACGCCTGGGCGGGCCGCGCGCCGGACGGCGGATCTACCAGGTGCCGGCCGCGCAGCACGTCGACTCGCTCTCCGTGGACACGACGGGCCGGGCCAGCGCCGTCGTCGTACGCGGCAGCCTGTACTGGCTCACGCACCGGGACGGGCCCGCCCGCACCATCACGGACACCCCGGGCGTGCGCGTCCGGCTCCCGGAGATGCTCGGCACGGGCGGGCAGGTCGCCTACGTCACCGACGCGGAGGGCGAGGACGCCGTCGAGATCGCCTATCTGCCGCGCGCCAGCGGCGACCGCGCGCCGCGCAGGCTCGCGCAGGGACAGCTCGGCCGGGTCCTCGAACTGCTCTCCGACCCCGAGGGCGAACGCCTCGCGATCGCCTCGAACGACGGGCGCCTCCTCCTGATCGACGCGTCCGAGGAATCCGACGGCGAGGTGACGGAGCTGATCCGCTCCGTCAACGGCCCGGTGCGGGACCTGGCCTTCTCCCCCGACGGGGCATGGCTGACCTGGTCGCATCCGGGCGTCGGCCGCTCCCTGCGGCAGATCAAGATGGCCCGTATCGAGGGTCCCGGCTGCCGCATCATCGTCGACGTCACCAACGGCCGCTTCGAGGACGAGAACCCGGTCTTCACCAGCGACGGCCGCTATCTGGCCTTCCTGTCCTGGCGCGGCTTCGACCCGGTCTACGACGTGCACACCGGCGACCTGTCCTTCCCTCTCGGCTGCCGCCCCTACCTGGTCCCCCTGTCGTCGGCGACCCCCTCGCCCTTCGCCCTCTCCCCCGACGGCCGCCCGGCGGCGGGCGGGCTCGACCCGGCCGACGGTCTCTCGCCGGCCGGCTCCGCCATCGTGGAGGTGGAGGGCCTGGAGAGCAGGGTCACGCCGTTCCCCGTCTCGGCGTCGAAGTACTCGGCCCTCTCCCCCGTCAGCGGCGGGGGCCTCGTCTGGATGCGCTGGCCGATCTCGGGCGCGCTCGGCGAGACCTTCGCCAACCCGTCGGACACCTCCGGGCGGCCCACCCTGGAGTACTTCAACATCACCAAGGGCAAGAAGTCCGAACTGGTCGACCACCTCGACTGGTTCGCGCTCAGCGGCGACGGCTCGCGGCTCGTGGTGGTCGACGAGGGCGACCTCCGCGCGGTGCCCTCCACGGAGTCCGGCGACAGCGACACGACCGTCTGGATCGACCTGCGCCGCATCCTGCACGAGGTCGACCCGGCGGCCGAGTGGCGCCAGTCCTACGACGAGGCGGGCCGGCTCATCCGGGCCTACTTCTGGGAGCCGAACATGTGCGGCATCGACTGGCCCGCGATCCTGGACCAGTACCGGCCGCTGGTGGAACGGGTCGCGTCCCCCGACGAGTTCGCGGACCTGCTCCGCGAGGTCCTGGGTGAGCTGGGCACCTCCCACGCGTACGTCTCCGCCGCGCGCCGCAACGAAGGCCCGCCGCACTACCAGCGGGCGATGGGGCTGCTCGGTGCCAACCTGGTCTGCCGGGACGGCAGTTGGATGGTCAAGCGGATCCTGCCGGGCGACTCGTCCGACTCCAAGGCGCGCTCGCCGCTCGCGGGCGCGGGCATCCGCGAGGGCGCGATCCTCACGCACATCGACGGCCGTCCGGTGGATCCGGTGACGGGCCCCTTCCCGCTGCTCGCGGCGGCGGGCGGCACGACGGTGGAGCTGACGTTCCAGCCGGCGGAGGGCGAAGGCAGGTCGCGGAGGGTGGCGATCGTCCCCCTCATCAACGAACGCCCCCTGCGCTACCAGGACTGGGTGGCCAAACGACGTGACGTCGTACGGGAGTTGAGCGGGGGCAAGTGCGGCTATCTGCACATCCCCGACATGGGCGGCTCCGGATGGGCGCAGTTCAACCGGGACCTGCGCCTTGAGGTCTCCCGCCCGGCCCTGATCGTGGACGTACGCGGCAACGCGGGCGGGCACATCAGCGAGCTGGTGGTGGAGAAGCTGACGCGCAAGATCCTGGGCTGGGACCTGACACGGAACGCCCAGCCGGTCTCGTACGCGTCGAACGCGCCCCGGGGCCCCGTGGTGGCCCTGGCCGACGAGGCGACGTCGTCCGACGGCGACATGATCACGGCGGCCTTCAAGCTGCTCGGCCTCGGTCCGGTGGTGGGCCAGCGCACGTGGGGTGGCGTCGTGGGGATGACCGGGCGGCACGTGCTCGGTGACGGGACGGTCATCACGGTGCCGATGAACGCGGGTTGGTTCGACGAGTACGGCTGGTCCGTGGAGAACCACGGCGTGGCCCCCGATCTGGAGGTGCTCCGGACGCCCCTTGACTGGGCGGAGGGACGGCACGCGCAGCTCGACGACGCGGTGCAGCTGGCCCTCGACCTCCTGGAACAGCGGCCCGCCGCGGAACCGCCGGGCATGGACCACCTCCCGGACCGCCATCGGCCGGAGCTGCCGCCGCGGAGCTGAGGACCCCTCTGCCGGACGGCCGATCCCGCCTCCCCGATGATCGAAATGCGAGGAATGTGCCCTCATGTAAGTCTGGTCGAGGCCCTTCCAACCTCACCCTCTAGGAGTGAACCCGCATGGGCATCAAGGACCAGTTCCAGGACAAGGCCAACGACCTCGCCGACAAGGCGAAGAGCTCGATGGGCGACAAGAAGGACGAGGCGAGCGAGCGCGCCTCGCAGGCGCGGGACGAAGCCGGCGAGCGCTCCTCGCAGGCCCCGGACCAGGCCCGGGATGCCGCGCAGGAGCAGCAGGACAAGTTCAACCAGGACTACGACGCCTGACGCGGCGCCGCGCGTGAACGCCTGAGGCCCACCCGGGACGCCGGGTGGGCCTCTTGCCTTGTCCGAGCAGTCGACAGTCGACTACCGCCCGGTACGCGCCTGTTCGTCGGCGGAGCCGCCCGCGCCCACGAGCCCCGTGGACACGGATCCGAGCCGCGGCTCGAAGCGCCGCATCTCCCGCTGGCCGACCGAGCCGATGATCCCCGGCAGGTAGCCGCGGATGCCCTGCATCCCGCGCAGCCACCACTGCGCGTACACGTGGCTGGAGCGGCGCTCGATCCCGGCGACGATCCGGTCGACGGCCGGACCCAGCGGGTACGTCTTGTTGGACGGCCACGGCAGGCGCTGCCGCAACTCCCGCATGACGTCGTTCTCGTCCGCGCCCCGCACCATGTCCGTGTCCGTCCAGGACAGGTAACCGACGCCCACCTTCACGCCCTTGTAGCCGACCTCGGCCCGCAGACAGTGCGCGTACGCCTCGACGCCCGACTTCGACGCGCAGTACGCCGTCATCATCGGCGCCGGCGTGATCGCCGCGAGCGAGGCGATCTGCAGGAGATAGCCGCGGCTCTCCATCAGGACCGGCAGGAACGCCCGCCCCGTCACCGCGCTGCCGATGAGGTTGACCTCGATCACCCGGCGCCACGCCTCGGGGTCCGACTCGACGAAGGGACCGCCGTTGGCGACGCCCGCGTTGGCGATGACGATGTCGACCTTCCCGAACCGCTCCTTGACCTCCTGGGCGACCCGGGCCATCGCGGCATGGTCCGTCACGTCCGCGTGCCAGGCCTCGGCCTCGGTGTGCAGCCGCCCGGCCACCTGCTTCAACTCGTCCGGTTCCAGGCCGACGAGCGCGATCTTCGCGCCCCGCGCCGACAGCTTGCGCGCGAGCAGTTCCCCCACGCCCCGCGCCGCCCCGGTGACGACCGCGACCTGACCCTCAAGGCTGACCTTGCTCATGCGCTGCTCCCCTCGAGCCCCTGAACCTGCTGTTCGTCCACCCGTACGTACCTCCGCACGAGGTTCCTGATCCCCTCGGTGACCGTCTCCGGCGCCTCGACCGGCGTCATGTGTCCGATCCCGGGCAGCTCGGTGAGTCCGAGCGAGTCCGGCAGCATCTGGGCCAGGCGGCGCGCGAGCGTGACGGGCGTCATCCGGTCGGCGGTGCCCGCGATGATCGCGGTCGGCACGTTCAGCTCCAGTACGCCCGTGTCGAGTGCGAGTTCGTCCAGGACGTGCGACCAGCGGTAGCGCACCACCCGCGGGCAGCCGTGCACGATCCGCGCGCACACCTCGACCCGCTCCGGGGGCGAACCGGGGCCCATCGTGGCGTACTTGAGGACGCGGCGGGCCATGGGCGTGACGGGCCCCAGCGGCGCCTTCGCCCCGAGCACCGAGCGCGTCAGCCGCGTCCGGATCCGCCCGGCCCGCAGCGGCACCACCGTCGACGCGGCCACGAGCCCCGAACTCCCGGTGCTGCACAGCAGGGCGGCGGCCGCGTGCTCCCGGAACCCCGGCCGCGTACTCGCCGCCATGATCGTCATGCCGCCCATGGAGTGCCCGGCGATCACGGCCCGCTCCCCCGGCTCAAGCGTCGCCGCGAGCACCGCTTCGAGGTCGTCGCCGAGCGCGGTGGTGCTGTACCCGTCGGCGCCGCCCGGCGCGACACTGCGCCCGTGGCCCCGCTGGTCGTACGCGATCACCCGGTGGTCGACGGCCAGGTCACGTATCTGCGCGGCCCAGAAGGCGGTCGAGCAGGTCCACCCGTGGGCGAGCACCACCGCGGGCGCGCCCTCGGGGCCGTGCTCCTCGGCGTGCAGCCGCGCGCCGTCCGCCGACACGACGGTCAGCTCCCGCGCGGCGGCAGGCGGCGCGAACGGCCCGCTCGTCACATGTGTCAGCCTGCTCATGCCGCTGCCTCGGCCTTCTTCGTCTTCGTCGGGCGCGCCGCGCCCTTGGTCGCCCCGGGTGCCGTCACGTCCCGCTTCGGCGGCCGCACCACCTCGTACTCGGCGAGATCGACCCGCCGTGTGGCGGCGCGGAACTCGCTCGTCGTGCCCGGCCAGATCGTCGTGTTCACGCCGTTCTCGTCGAGGTACCAGCTGTTGCAGCCGCCGGTGTTCCACACGGTGCGCTTCATGCGCTCCTGCACCTTGTCGTTCCAGGCATCCACGGCGCCGGCGCGCACGGCGAGCGCGGCCCGGCCGCCAAGGACGTCCAACTGCCGCATGTAGTCGGCGAGATAGTTCAGCTGGGACTCGATCATCAGGATCATCGAGGAGTTGCCGAGGCCGGTGTTCGGGCCGATGACCGTCATGAAGTTCGGGAAGCCCGCGGCGGTCGCGCCGCGCAGGGACTTCATGCCGTCCTTCCAGGACTCCATCATCGTCCCGCCGTCGGCGCCCACCACACGGTCGGCGATCGGCATGTCCGTGACGTGGAATCCCGTGCCGAAGATGATCGCGTCGACCTCGGTCTCGGTGCCGTCCGCGGCGACGACGGTGTTGCCGCGCACCTCGCTGAGCCCGCTGGCGACGACGTCGACATTGGGCTGCGCGAGCGCCGGATAGTAGGTGTTGGAGAGCAGGATCCGCTTGCAGCCGATGCGGTACGACGGCGTCAGCTTGGCCCGCAGCGAGCGGTCCTTGATGGCGCGGGCGATGTTCCGCTTGGCCAGCTGCTCGACCGCGCCCAGCTCGTTCGGCCGCTTGGTGAACGCCTGGACCTGCAACTCCCGTATGCCCCACAGGATTCCGCGCCGGGCCTGCGTGGTGAACGGCAGCTGGCGGTGCAGCCAGCGTTCGGCCCTGGTGATGGCGCGGTCCATGCGCGGCATCACCCAGGGCGGGGTGCGCTGGAAGAGGGTCAGCTTGCCGACCTCGCGCTGGATCGCCGGCACGATCTGGATGGCGGAGGCACCGGTGCCGATCATCGCGACGCGCTTGCCGCGCAGGTCGTAGTCGTGGTCCCAGCGCGCGGAGTGGAAGACCTTGCCCTCGAAGGTGTCGAGGCCGGGGATGTCCGGGAGCTTGGGGTCGGAGAGCGGCCCGGTGGCGGAGACGACGACGTCGGCGGTGAGCGTGCCGTTGCTCGTCTCGACCTCCCACCACAGCTGCTCCGCGTCCCAGCGCAGTTGCTTCACCTCGGTGTCGAGGCGGATGTGCGGGCGCAGCCGGAAGGTGTCGGCGACCTGCTCCAGGTACTCCTGGATCTTCTCCTGGCCCGAGAAGGTGCGCGGCCAGTCGGGGTTGGGCGCGAAGGAGAACGAGTACAGGTGCGAGGGCACGTCGCACGCGCAGCCCGGATAGCTGTTGTCCCGCCAGGTGCCGCCGACGGCGTCGGCCCGCTCCAGGACGACGAAGTCGGTGATGCCCTCGCGGCGCAGCCGGACCGCGGCACCGAGCCCGCCGAATCCCGACCCGATCACCGCCACCCGCACGTGTTCGTGTGCGCGACCACCCTCGCGCACCTGCTCGCGCACTTGCTGGCGCTCGTCCTCGGCCATGCCGCCGCCTCCCGAACTGCTTCACGACTCTGCCAGTGACCACTGGCGCAATTGGGAGAGTAGAACAGCTGCGTACTGATGGGTAGGGGTCTGGCGTACCGAGTTACCGCCGGTAGAGGTCAAGGGAACACCCGCACGATCCGGCACCACATAGGCTGCTGCCGTGGCAGAGACACGCGAGTACCGCATGGAGGAGCTGGCCAAGGCGGCCGGCATCACGGTGCGCACCGTGCGCTTCTACCGGGAGCGCGGCCTGATCCCGCCGCCCCGCCGCGAGGGCCGCATCGCCTGGTACGACGACCACCACCTGGCCAGACTCC
Organism: Streptomyces sp. NPDC054872; assembly: GCF_053610705.1. Classification (NCBI taxonomy): domain Bacteria; kingdom Bacillati; phylum Actinomycetota; class Actinomycetes; order Kitasatosporales; family Streptomycetaceae; genus Streptomyces; species Streptomyces sp. NPDC054872. The sequence continues at coordinate 95,763 of NZ_JBSGYY010000028.1, forward strand.
GGACGATCGCCGCACTCCTGGACCGCGGCCACACCCTGAGCGGCATCGCGGAACTCGCGGAGGCCTTCGAGAACGGCCGGGACGTCGGCGAGCTCCTCGGCATCGGCGAACCCACCGAGGAGACCCCGGTCCGCCTCACCCCCGAGGAACTGGCCGACCACTTCGCGGGCGAGGTCACCCCCGAGAACCTCGCCGCGGCCCTCGACCTCGGCTACCTCGGCACGGACGGCGAGGAGATCGTCCACGTCAGCCGCCGCCTCCTGGACGTCTCCTCGACCCTGGTCCGCGAGGGCATCCCGCTGGCCGCGGTCCTGGAGGCGGGCCAGCGCGTACGCGAACACGCGGACGCGCTGGCCGAGTTGTTCATCACGATCATCCGCACGCACACACCCGCGGAGGCGGGCGACGTCAGCATCGAGCGCCTGCGCCCGCTGGCGAAGAGCGTGGTGGAGGCGGAACTCTCGATGGCCCTGGACCGCCGCATGGCGTCGGAGAAGCCGGACGAGGACTGAGGTCCTGGGGCCGCCGAGGTCCGTTCGGCCCTACCTCGGCAGGAACCAGCGAGCCTTGTAGATCCCGCCCCCGACCAGCTCGTACTCCCCCCGCGGCCGATGCACGCTCACCTTGGTCGTCCACCAGGTCTCCTCCAGACCACCCTCCGGCACGGTGGAGATGACCTGCCCCGCCCGCGGATCGTCGCCGACACCCTTCACCGACTTCCGGGAGATCTCCGCGGCCCCCGCGAAGTCCTGCACGAAGGCCTTCTCCCGGATGTCGTACTGGAAGACGGACGCGTTCGTCGTCACCCACAGCCGCCCGGAGCGCCCGGCCACGGGGAAGAGGTCGTGCCCACCGGGGGTCTTGCCCGGCGTCCCGACCGGCAGCCCGACCGAGGACCGGAGCCGCAGCGTGGGCCTGGCCCGCGTGCCGCCCACGTCGTACGTGACCAGTTCGTCGTCGCCGATGGCCCACAGCACCTCGCGCGCACCGTCCCAGTGCAGCCCGTGCGCGCCCTTCAGCTCCGCCTCGGCGAACCGCGCGGCCCGCGGCCCCTGCGACGCCGCGTACAGCCTGACCAGCGCACCCGTGCTGCACGCCACCGCGACATTGCCGTCCGGCAGGATCTCCGCGCTGTGCGGATTGAAGAGGTCGTCGCCCGGCCCGATCGCCGCGCCCCAGTAGCGCTTGCCCGACGGGTAGTCGACGACGGCGACGAAACCGAAGGAAGCGGTGGTCAGGACATACGTACGCTTCTTGTGCCTACGCACCTTCGACTCGCTCGGATACACGAAGCTGTCCTCGGGCCGGAGATCCTCGTACCCCGCACGCTCCCGAGGCGAGAACGCCCACCGCACGACGGACGGATTCTCCTCCGGGTCCCAGACCCTGCGCCTCGGATCGAGCACGAGGATCTGCTGGGTCGCCTGCTCGGTGAGGAGCACGGGCGGCGTCCGCCGGGGAACTCCTCCGGCACCTCCGCCGTCACCGGCGGCCGCGGTGGGTGACGCGGCAGCCATCGGCAGCCCCGCCCCGATCCCCGCGCCCAGAGCTCCGAGCAGCACACCCCGACGAGACGGTCTCGATCTACCGGACATGAAGTTACCCCCACACGGCTGACAGTTGAGACATTGTCAGGTACGCGCTCGCAACATGCCATGGCGCCGCGCGGCATCACATGTCGTAGACCACCGTGACGGGCGCATGGTCCGACCACCGCTGCTCGTGACTGGCCGCCCGCTCCACGAAACCCTTGACCGCGCGCTCCGCGAGACCCGGCGTCGCCACGTGGTAGTCGATCCGCCAGCCCGTGTCGTTGTCGAAGGCGCGCCCCCGGTAGGACCACCAGGAGTAGGGCCCCTCGACGTCGGGGTGCAGCGCCCGCACGACGTCGACGTACCCGGCGTCCCCCTCGAAGACCTCGCTCAGCCAGGCACGCTCCTCGGGCAGGAAGCCCGAGTTCTTCTTGTTGCCCTTCCAGTTCTTGAGGTCGGCCTCCTGGTGCGCGATGTTCCAGTCGCCGCAGATCACGACCTGGCGCCCCTCGGCGGCCGCCCGCTGCTTGAGACCCTTCAGGTACGTGAGGAACTCCCCCATGAAGCGGACCTTCTCGTCCTGCCGGTCCGTGCCGACCTCACCCGAGGGCAGATACAGGCTCGCGACCGTGACGCCCGGCAGATCGGCCTCGACATAGCGGCCGCTGCCGTCGAACTCCTGCGACCCGAATCCGATCTGCACGCGGTCCGGCTCACGGCGCGTGTAGAGGGAGACACCCGCGCGCCCCTTGGCGGCGGCCGGCGCGTGCACCACGTGCCAGCCCTCGGGCTCCCGCACCTCGGCCGGCAGCTGCTGGGGCTCGGCCCGTACTTCCTGGAGGCAGACCACGTCGGCGGAGGTCTCGGCGAGCCACTCGACGAAGCCCTTCTTGGCGGCGGCGCGCAGCCCGTTCACGTTCACACTGGTCACTTGGAGCATCCCGGAACGATACCGGCACACTTAATGGATACCCGCACACCACCGCATAGAAGTACGATGATTCGCATGAGTATTCAGTCACCGTCGCACCGGGCGCACCGGGCCTCCATCGAGCTGCGACCCACCCCTTTCGACCACCCGGACGCGGTCAGGCTCAACGACCGCGTGCAGCTCGAATACGCGGAGCGGTACGGAGATGAGGGCGACGTCACACCTCTCGACCCGGCGATGTTCACCGCCCCGCGTGGTCTGTATCTCCTCGCGTACGACGAGAGCGGCACCCCGGTGGCGACCGGCGGCTGGCGCGGCCACGAGGAGAACGACGAGGGTTACGCGCACGGCGACGCCGAGATCAAGCGCATGTACGTCACCCCGGAGGCCCGCGGCCTGGGCCTGGCCCGGCGCATCCTGGCAGCCCTGGAGGACGACGCGAGGGCCGCGGGCCGTACGCGCATGGTCCTGGAGACGGGCACCAAGCAGCCGGAGGCCATAGCCCTCTACACGTCGACCGGCTACACCCCGGCCCCCTCGAAGTTCGGCCACTACCGCTTCGAGGACCTGAGCCGCTGCTTCGCCAAGTTCTTGTAGGCCGCGGGCTCTCGGGCTCTCCGGGGTTCTTCGGGGGTTCTTCGGCGCACGCAAAGATCCCGCCCAGTTCGATGAACTGGACGGGATCTCATGTGCAGTGGACCTGTGGGGATTTGAACCCCAGACCCCCTCGATGCGAACGAGGTGCGCTACCAGACTGCGCCACAGGCCCTTGCAACGAGTGAAACTCTAGCATCCCGATCCGGGTGCTTGGAAATCCGTTCCCGACTGGTCCCTCGCTGGTCAGGCATCACTCGTTGGCGGCCCGCGGCCGCTCGCCGTCGTCGTACTGGTCGAAGAGGGGCGTGCGTCCGCGTTCGCGGGCCCTGCGCGCGGACGCGGCCCGGCGTGCGTCGCTGCGGCCACCGCCGCCGTCCGCGCTGTCGGCGCTGTCGGCGGCCTCGGTGTAATCGGCGTACTCACTCTCGGCCGTCTCGCCCCGCACCTCGTCGGCGGTGGGCCCCACGGCGCTGGACCGTGCCGAGCTCCAGGCGTCGGGGGCGCCCAAGTCGACGTCACCGGTGGCCCGCGGGGCGACCGGTGCGGTCACGTACGTCGGCAGGGGCACCGGCACCGGGTCCCAGCTGTCACCGTGGCCGGGGCGGCGCTGGCGCTCGCGCTGCTGGTCCACCCACTCCGCGTGGTCGGTCTGCTCGACCAGGGCGCGGCGGTCGGCGGCGAGTGAGGAGAGCCCGGTCTCCGTCTCGGGTCCCGGTCCTTCCTCCGCTTCGTCGACGACCGCGTCCGCGCCGCCCGGCGCGCGCCTGCGCGGCTGGCGCTCGCGCAGCCGCTGCGCGGCGACCTCGGCCCGGCGCCGGTCCATGGTGTAGGTGAAGCGGCGCCGCTCCTGGCCCCGCAGATACACGATGTACGCGCTCAGGAGTGCGGCCGGCGCCGCGGGCGCCCAGAGGAACGCGAGCCCTCCGACGGCGGCGACGACCGTGCCGGCGGTGAAGGCGATGAACAGCATCACCGTCGTACGCCGTCGGCGCGCGAGCACCTTCGTGCGCCGGGCGCGCGCGGCGGCTTCCGCCGACGCGGCCCGCCGGGCGGCCGACTGCTGGGGCCGGGGTCCGGTCGGGGCCGGGGTCGGGACCGGGGCCTGCACGGAGGGCTTGCCCGGGAGCTTCGCCGCGGGGTGCGCCTGGGGCCTGGCCGGAGGCTGCTGTGCCTGTGCCTGTTGCCTCGGCGAGGACTGCTGCGCCGGGGGTTTGACCGGCGCCTTGCCCTTCGGCTCGGGCCGCTCTTCCGGGCCGCCCTGCCGACGCGGGGGCGCGACGAAGGCCCGGACGTCCACCGCGCCGGTGGCGTTGTCCGGGTCGCGCGACTCCTCCTCTTCAGGCGAGCGCGCTTGCAGGTCCTTGGCGTATCGGCGCTCCATCCCCGCCCGTCCGGACAGGAGCCGGATGGCGGTGCTGAAGCGTTCCGTCGGACGGGCTTCATTGAGCTCGTCCTGCCTACGGAGCCACATCGGCACCAAGTAGGCGGCCCAGGCCCCGACGATGACTGCGTAGATGAGGCCGCTGCTGCTCACGCCTCACACGGTAGAGGGGTTTGCTAGAGGCCATCTGCCAATTGAGTCGGTGTGTCGCACGATCTGGCTGATATCTCGAACTTTTTTTGTGACTGATGCGATCAACAGGCCACCGGGACCGTGAAATTAATGCCTCAGAGGGACCAAGTCGGGCCTCAGACGGTCGATCACGGATTTATTTCAAACACTTATTCTATTTACGCGGTCTTCCGAGGTCGTGCCTGGTGCCAGCGCCGAAGCAACCCTTCCGGTACCTCTTCCGCGGTGAGCGCGAAGACGAGGTGGTCACGCCAGGCGCCGTCGATGTGGAGATAGCGTGGACGCAGCCCCTCCTCGCGGAATCCGAGTTTCTCCACGACCCTGCGACTTGGCCCGTTCTCGGGGCGAATACAGACCTCGATACGGTGCAGTCCCACCGATCGGAAGCAATGGTCGACCGCGAGAGCCACGGCGGTCGGCATCACGCCGCGGCCCGCCACCGACTGGTCGACCCAGTAGCCGACATGGCCCGAGCACATCGATCCCCAGGTGATTCCGGCGACCGTGAGCTGCCCCACGAGCCGCCCCTGGTACTCGATCACGAAGGGCAGCATGCGCCCGGCGTGCGCCTCGGCGCGCAGATGCCGGACCATCTGACGGTACGTCGGGCGGTGCACGATCGGGCCGCTCGGCGTGGGCGGCGGAATGGTCGCCTCCCAGGGGCGCAGCCAGTCCCGGTTGCGCCGGTTGACCTCACGCCAGGGCCGCTGGTCGCGCATCTTTATCGGACGGAGGGCGACGTCGCCGTCCGTCAGCTCGACGGGCCAGGAAGGGCTGTTCAGCTCGCACCACCCGGGGATCTGAGATGGTCGCCGCCCCGCAGCTGCTCGACGGCGTGCGTCAGCAGGGGCTCGAGGACGGCCATGCCGTCCCGCACTCCGCCGGTGGAGCCCGGCAGGTTCACGATGAGGGTGCGGCCCGCGACCCCGGCAAGACCGCGGGACAGCACGGCCGTGGGGATCTTCTCCCTGCCGTACGCGCGGATCGCCTCCGGGATGCCGGGCACCTCGTGGTCGATGACGGCGCGGGTGGCCTCGGGGGTGCGGTCGGTGGGCGAGATGCCCGTCCCGCCTGTGGTGAGGATCACGTCGAACCCGGCCTCGGATCCGGCGCGCAGTGCCTGCTCGACCGGGTCACCGTCCGGGACGACCCGCGGGCCCTCGACCTCGAAGCCGAGCGCGGTCAGCGCCTCGGCGATGATCGGCCCGCCCCGGTCGGCGTAGACCCCGGCGGCCGCGCGGTTGGAGGCCGTGACGACCAGTGCGCGGTAGACGCTCATGCTCCGGCTCCTTCGCGGCTCCAGTCCCCGGACTTGCCGCCGGTCTTCTCCTCGACCCGCACATCCGTGATGACCGCGCCCTTGTCGACGGCTTTCACCATGTCGATCACCGTGAGGGCGGCGACGGTCACCGCGGTGAGCGCCTCCATCTCGACGCCCGTACGGTCCGTCGTCCTGACCGTGGCGAGGATCTCCACGGCGTCGTCCGCCACGGAGAGGTCAAGCTTCACCCCGGAGACGGCCAGCGGATGGCAGAGCGGGATCAGGTCGGGTGTGCGTTTGGCCCCCATGATGCCCGCGATCCGCGCGGTGGCCAGGGCGTCGCCCTTGGGCACGCCCTCGCCGCGCAGCAGCTCGATCACGCGGGGCGAGACCAGGACGCGGCCACTGGCCCGGGCGGTGCGCGCCGTCACGTCCTTCGCGGATACGTCGACCATGCGGGCGGCGCCCGCTTCGTCGATGTGCGTCAGTCGCTGCTCGGTACTCATGTGCTGTGGCGCTCCCGGTCCGGGCCCTCCGGCGGTGCGGCGCAAGGGGGCCTATGTGCGCGACACCGTACCGCGCGGACGCGCCTTTCAGCCGAGCAGGACCACTTCGACGTCCGTACCCGGCTCCACCGATGTGATGTCTTCCGGGACGACGATCAGCGCGTTCGCGTGCGCGAGGGCCGCGACGAGGTGGGAGCCCGCGCCGCCCACGGGCCGCACGTCGCCCGCCTCGGCGTCGTACTGCCCGCGCAGGAACTGCCGCTTGCCCGCGGGTGAGGTCAGCGCCTTGTCGGCGGTGAGCTCCGCGCGCGCCGTGGGCCGGTGGACGTCCGGGAGGCCCATCAGGGCGCGCACCGCGGGACGCACGAAGATCTCGAAGGAGACGTACGACGAGACCGGGTTGCCCGGCAGGGCGAGCAGCGGGGTGTGGTCGGGGCCGATGGAGCCGAAGCCCTGCGGCTTGCCCGGCTGCATGGCGAGCTTGCGGAACTCGATGCCGCTGCCGTCCTCGTCCTCGTCCCCGACGGAGGAGAGTGCTTCCTTCACGACGTCGTACGCCCCGACGCTGACGCCGCCCGTGGTGACGACGAGGTCGGCGCGGATCAGCTGGTCCTCGATGGTGGAGCGCAGCGTCTCGGCGTCGTCGGCGACCGCGCCCACGCGGTAGGCGATCGCTCCGGCGTCCCGGGCCGCGGCGGTCAGGGCGAAGCTGTTGGAGTCGTAGATCTGACCCTTGGCCAACTCCTCGCCGGGCTGGATCAGTTCGCTGCCGGTGGACATGACGACCACGCGGGGGCGGGGGCGCACCTTCACCGTGCCCCGGCCGATCGCGGCGAGCAGGGCGATCTGCGGGGCGCCGAGGACCGTGCCCGCGGTCAGCGCGCGGTCGCCGGCCCGGACGTCGCTGCCCTGCGCCCGCACGTGCGCGCGTGCCTGAGCGGGACGGTGCACGCGGACCTCGCCGGAGGCTCCTTCGGGGGCGCCGCTGTGCGCGCGCATCCCGGAGACGGGGCCTTCGCCGAGGCCTCCGTCGGTCCACTCCACGGGGACGACGGCTTCGGCGCCGGGCGGCAGGGGCGCGCCGGTCATGATGCGGGCGGCCTGGCCCGCGCCGACCTCCGGCTGCTCGCCCTGGCCGGCGGCCACGTCACCGATGACCGTCAGGACGGCGGGGAACTCCTCGCTCGCGCCCGTGATGTCGGCGACCCGGACCGCGTAACCGTCCATGGAGCTGTTGTCGAAGGGCGGCAGCGAGACGGGCACCGTGACGTCCTCGACGAGGACGCAGCCCTGGGCGTCGAGGAGTTGGAGCTCGATGGGCTCCAGGGGGCGGACGGATCCGAGGATGTCGTCCAGGTGCTCGCTCACCGACCAGACGTGTTCCTGGCCGGTGACTTCGGTCGTCGCGCTGCTGCTCAAAGTGCTACATCTCCTCGGACACGTAACTGCGAAGCCAGGCCTGGAAGTCCGGGCCCAGGTCTTCACGTTCGCACGCGAGTCTGACAATGGCACGCAGATAGTCGCCCCGGTCGCCGGTGTCATAGCGGCGGCCCTTGAAGACGACGCCGTGCACGGGGCCGCCGACCTTCTCGTCGGCGGCGAGCTGCTGCAGGGCGTCGGTGAGCTGGATCTCGCCGCCGCGGCCCGGCTCGGTCTTGCGCAGTATGTCGAAGACATGGGGGTCGAGGACGTAACGCCCGATGATGGCGTAGTTGCTGGGGGCGTCCGCCGCGTCGGGCTTCTCGACCAGGCCCGTCACCTTCACGACGTCGCCCTCGTCCGTGGCGTCCACGGCCGCGCAGCCGTAGAGGTGGATCTGCTCCGGAGCCACCTCCATGAGGGCGACGACGCTGCCGCCGTGCCGCTCCTGGACCTCCACCATGCGGGCGAGGAGCGGGTCGCGCGGGTCGATCAGGTCGTCGCCGAGGAGCACCGCGAAGGGTTCGTTGCCCACGTGCGGGGCGGCGCACAGGACGGCGTGACCGAGCCCCTTGGGGTCGCCCTGGCGTACGTAGTGCATGGTGGCGAGGTCGCTGGACTCCTGGACCTTCGCCAGTCGCGCCTCGTCGCCCTTCTTCAGAAGAGCCGACTCCAGCTCGTAGTTGCGGTCGAAGTGGTCCTCGAGAGGGCGCTTGTTGCGGCCGGTGATCATGAGGACGTCGTCGAGGCCGGCGGAAGCGGCCTCCTCGACCACGTACTGGATCGCCGGCTTGTCGACGACCGGCAGCATCTCCTTGGGAGTGGCCTTGGTCGCCGGCAGGAACCGGGTTCCGAGACCTGCTGCGGGAATGACAGCCTTGCTGATCCGCGGGGGGTGAGACTCAGTCATGTCCGTAACCATAACCGGTGCGTATGTGCGAAATCTGTGCGTGCGGACATTTTGTTCTCATATGAGCGTACCTGGAAGGGTTTGTGAGCACGCCATGCAAGAAACCGGCTCGGGCCAGCCAACCAAGCGCACCTTGCGGGGAGAAATCCTCACGGTGAGAAGCCGGTTGACTAGGGATGACGCGCAGAAGGCCGCCGCGGTTCTCGCCGAGCGCGCATTGGAGCTGCCGGAGCTCTCGGGTGCTCGCACGGTCGCCGCGTACGTGTCCGTGGGAAGCGAGCCGGGGACGCGCGCCCTCCTTGACGCCCTGCACGCGCGCGGGACGCGGGTCCTGCTGCCGGTACTCCTCGGGGACAACGACCTGGACTGGGCGGCCTACGAGGGCGCGGACTCGCTGGCCCCCGTGCAACACCCGGGAAAGATGCGGCTCTTGGAACCCGCGGGGCGACGGCTCGGGCCCGACGCGGTCGTCGCGGCCGACGTCGTGCTGCTGCCGGGCCTGGCCGTGGACGCGCGCGGGATGCGCCTTGGGCGCGGCGGGGGCTCGTACGACAGGGTGCTCGCCCGGCTCGGGCGGGCCGGCGCCGATCCGGCCCTCGTGGTGCTCCTGTACGACACCGAAGTCGTCGCCCACGTCCCCCAGGAGCCGCACGACAAGCCGGTGCACGCGGTCGTCACCCCGTCGGGAGTACTCCACTTCCGCTGAGGCCCGCGACGACGGAAAAGGCCCTCCACGCGTGCGTGGAGGGCCTTTTCACTGCTGTGTGCGGCGGTTCAGGGCCGCAGCACCAGGGTGTCGTTCGTGCTCTTCTTGACGGCGTCGTCCGAGTAGGACCACGGCAGCAGTTCGCCCTTGACCCACTTGCTGGTCTGGTCGGTGTAGTGCGCGCTGTAGGCGTGCCCCGAAGCACCGGTGAGGTTGATCCACTTCGACTTGTCGAAGTCGTCGAGGTTCACCACCATCCGCATCGAGGGCACCCACTGCACCCCGTAGCCGCCCGCCGCGTTCCAGCCGGTCGCGTTGACCGCCGCCTCGCCGCCGCCCAGCTTGAACGGGCCGCGGTTGAGCATGAACTGGAGCCAGCCGGGGCCTTCGACGCCCAGGGTCTGGTTCTTCAGGGTCAGCCGGTGCAGGCGGCCCCAGCTCCAGGTGTCGACGTCCTTGCCGAGCTTGGCCGTCAGGTCCCAGCGCGCGTCCTCCATGGCCCGGCCGAACAGCTGGTCGCGGGTCTTGGTCGCGGAGTCCGTGCGGGTCTTCGGCGACTGCCACCAGTCGTTGTCCTCGTCGTCGAGGATCGACCGGATCACTTCGTAGTAGCGGTCGCCGCCGTCGGGCTGCGCGGATTCCGCGTCACGCTGCCCGCACTCGCGCACCGGCTCGGCCTCGTCGGCGGGACCGGTGTTGCCGGCCGGCTCGACGTTCAGGCACTGGCCCTTGACCCGCAGTTCCTTGGGCAGCTTGTTGCCGATGGAGAGCTTGAGGATGTTGCGCCAGACCGAGTTGAAGTACGCGGCCGCCGCCGAATCGGGGTCCTGGGTGTAGTCCCAGCCCTCGAGCAGCTTCTGCGCCTCACGGACGTAGCTGTCCTTGACGTCGATCTTGAGCAGCTTGGGCACCAGCAGCTTGGCGATCTCGCTGCTGTTGTCCATCTGCATCGTGCGCATGTCCTCGGTGGAGACCTTCCCACCGTCCTTGATCTTCGACTGGATCAGGTCGGTGATGCGCTGGCTGCGTGCCCCGTAGCCCCAGTCCGACGTGAGCTTGTACGGGTAGTCGGACTTCTCGTCGTCGATGACGGCCTGGTTGGCGGTCACGATGTAGCCGCGCTTCGGGTCGTACTCGTAGGGCAGCGCGGCCTGCGGGATGTAGCCGGTCCAGCGGTAGTCCGAGTCCCAGCCGGGCGCCGGAAGCGCGCCGTCGCCCTTGCCGCGGACCGGGATCTTGCCCGGCGCCTGGTAGCCGATGTGGCCCTTGGTGTCCGCGTAGATCAGGTTCTGCGAGGGCACTTCAAAAGAAGCGGCGGCCTTGCGGAAGCCCGCGAAGTCCTTCGCCTTGTTGAGCTCGAAGACGGCGTCCATCGACTTGCCCGGCTTCAGCGCGGTCCAGCGCAGCGAGACTCCGTAGCCGTCGCCCCGGTCGGGGGCGGCGCTGTCGACGGTGGCCTTCTTGCCGACCTTCACCAGTTCGTCGTCGCGGTCGGACAGCAGGGGCCCGTTGCCGGTCTCCCGGACGGTGATCTTCTTCGGACTGCCGCCGGCGACCTTGATGGTCTCCACGCGCGTCTTGAAGGGCAGCACCTTGTCGTCGTACGCGTAGCCGTCGCCCTCGAACTTCTCGAGGTAGAGGTCGGTGACGTCGGCGCCCAGGTTCGTCATGCCCCAGGCGATGTCCTGGTTGTGGCCGATGACCACGCCGGGCATGCCGGCGAAGGTGTAGCCGGAGACGTCGTACTGGCAGTCCTTGGAGACCGTCCGGCAGTGCAGGCCCATCTGGTACCAGACGGACGGCAGCTGCGGTGACAGGTGCGGGTCGTTGGCCAGCAGGGGCTTCCCGGTGATCGTGTGGTCGCCGGAGACCACCCAGGAGTTGGATCCGATGCCGTTGCCGTTCGGGCCGAGGCCCGCGTCGGGGACGCTGTCCAGGATGTCGGAGAGACCCGACAGCTGGGACTGAAGGCCGTCGGGGGCCTGGGTGTTGCCCGCGAGGCCCGTGCCCGCCGCGCCGCCGGTCTGCGACTGGCTGCCCGTGCTGCTGCCCTTGCCGTCGTACTCCTTGGTGACGCTGTTGTAGGCGCCCTCCTGGACGATGGGCTTGTTCCGCGCGTACGGGTACTGCGGGTACAGGTCCTTGATCTGGGACGGGCCGAGGCGGCTGGTCATCAGGGAGCGGTCGATCTCGTCCTGCATGTTGCCGCGCAGGTCCCAGGCCATGGCCTTGAGCCACGCCACGGAGTCGACGGGGGTCCACTCCTGGGGCTCGTAGTCGTTGGTGAAGCCGAGGGCGGCGTACTCCAGGGAGATGTCCTTGCCGCTCTTGTCCTTCAGGTAGGCGTTGACTCCCTTGGAGTACGCCTGGAGGTACTTCTTCGTCGCGGGCGAGAGCTTGGTGTCGTATTCCTTCTGCGCCACGCGGTGCCAACCGAGGGTCCGCAGGAACTCATCGGTCTTTACTTGGCCCTTGCCGAACATCTCGGAGAGGCGACCGGAGGTCATGTGGCGGCGGACGTCCATCTCCCAGAACCGGTCCTGCGCCTGGACGAAGCCCTGGGCCATGAACAGGTCGGCGTCGGACTCGGCGTAGATCTGCGGGATGCCGTTGCCGTCGCGCTTCACGTCGACGGGACCGGCAAGGCCGTCGAGCTTGATCGTCCCCTTGGTCTGCGGGAAGGAGGCACGCACCGTAGTGACGCTCCAGTACGCCCCGTAGCCGATGCCCGCCACGATGGCCAGGACCAGGACGATGACGAGGAGGCGGGCTCGGCGCCCCTTCTTCTTGCCGGACTTATGACCGGAAGAGGCGGTGGTATTCGAGGGCATCGCTGTCCTTGCTGTCCTTACGCGAGCGGCAGGGCTGGCTGGGCGGTGGTGGGAGCGCTGGAGCAACTGTAGGCGCAGGGCACTGCGGCCTCGGACGCGGAGTCAGGAACCTACATGGCGACGCGTCGTACGGGAGTTCGAGGGCGTCAAGGAAGCGTTAACAATTAGGTAAGGTAACGAAGTACTTGGCTCGCGCGGAGGAAGGAACGGCCCCTGACTGTCCACGACCTCAACCAGCTTCTGCTCATCTGCTCGCTCGTCCTGCTCGTCGCTGTCGCGGCGGTCCGCATCTCGTCGCGCAGTGGGCTCCCCAGCCTGCTTCTCTACCTCGGCATCGGCGTTGCCATGGGCCAGGACGGCATCGGCAACGTCACCTTCAACAATGCCGAGTTGACGCAGGTCATCGGCTACGCGGCGCTCGTCGTGATCCTGGCCGAGGGCGGCCTGGGCACGAAGTGGAAAGAGATCAGACCCGCGCTGCCCGCGGCCGCCGTCCTGTCGCTCGTCGGCATCGCGGTGAGCGTCGGCGTGACGGCCGCCGGTGCCCACTACCTGGTCGGCCTCGAGTGGCGGCAGGCGCTCATCATCGGCGCGGTGGTCTCCTCGACGGACGCGGCGGCGGTCTTCTCCGTGCTGCGCAAGGTGCCGCTGCCCTCGCGCGTGACGGGCATCCTGGAAGCCGAGTCGGGGTTCAACGACGCCCCCGTGGTGATCCTGGTCGTGGCCTTCTCCATGGCGGGCCCCGTGGAGCACTGGTACATCCTGCTCGGCGAGATCGCCCTGGAGCTCGCGATCGGTGCCGCGATCGGCATCGCGGTGGGCTGGCTCGGCGCCTTCGGCCTGCGGCACGTGGCGCTGCCCGCGTCCGGCCTCTATCCCATCGCCGTGATGGCCATCGCGGTCGCCGCCTACGCGGCCGGAGCCATGGCGCACGGCAGTGGATTCCTCGCCGTCTACCTCGCCTCGATGGTCCTCGGCAACGCCAAACTGCCGCACTGGCCCGCGACCCGGGGCTTCGCCGAAGGGCTCGGCTGGATCGCGCAGATCGGCATGTTCGTCCTGCTCGGCCTCCTGGTCACCCCGCACGACCTGCTCGACGACACCTGGCCGGCGATCATCATCGGCTTGATCCTGACCGTGGTGGCCCGGCCGCTGGGCGTCGTCGCCAGCCTCCTGCCGTTCCGCATGCCCTGGCAGGAGAAGGCCCTGATGTCCTGGGCGGGGCTGCGCGGAGCCGTGCCCATCATCCTGGCCACGATCCCGATGGTGAACGGCGTCGACGACAGCCAGCGGATCTTCAACATCGTCTTCGTCCTGGTCGTCGTCTACACCCTCATCCAGGGCCCCACACTGCCGTGGCTGGCCAGGAAGCTGCGCCTCGGCGACTCTTCGGGCGCCGCCGACCTGGGCGTCGAATCGGCACCCCTGGAGCGGCTTCGCGGACATCTGCTCTCGGTGGCGATCCCGAAGGGCTCGCGGATGCACGGCGTCGAGGTGGGGGAACTGCGGATGCCGGCGGGTGCCGCGGTCACGCTCGTCGTTCGCAACGGCGAATCATTCGTGCCGCAGCCCACGACCGTGCTGCAGCGCGGGGACGAGCTCCTGGTGGTCGCGACCGACCCGGTGCGCGACGCGGCGGAGCGGCGACTGCGGGCCGTCGGACAAGGCGGAAAGCTGGCCGGATGGCTGGGAACCGCTGGTCAGGACGCACACGATCGAGGCAATCGCAGGTGATGGGCGCCTCATTCTCCGTATTCACAGGTCCCCTCGCCCCATTCCCTGTACGATGAAGGCACACTTCTTCTGTACCAACTGATCGAACCAACTCTGTCTGAAGCAGAGCTGGCGCCGACCGTATGGCGGCCGCACGCCCTCGCAGTGGGCAACCGGCATCTACCGCAGTTCCGCGCAAGAGGACAGCTCTCGGCACCGCCGCCCTGAATAAATGGGGGGCCGCGCTACCAGGCGGCAGAAAGGCACGGGCCGTGGCATCCACGGTCACCTCCCGCCCCGGATACGGACAGCTGCTGCGCACCCGCGGCGCCTGGACGTTCCTCCTGCCCGGCTTCGCGGCTCGACAGCCCTTCGCGATGCTGACCATCTCCATCGTGCTGCTCGTGCAGCACACCACCGGCTCGTACGGCATCGCCGGTGCCGTCTCGGCCGTCACCGGCGTCTCCATGGCGGTGTTCGCCCCCTTCGGCGGCAAGCTCGCCGACCGGTTCGGCCAGCGGGCCGTACTGGTGCCCGGCGTGCTCATCCACACCGTCTCGGTGCTCTCCCTGACGGTGCTCGCACTCTCGGACGCCCCCTTGTGGGCCCTCTTCGTCGCCGCGGTGCCCACCGGCGCATCGCAGCCGCAGATCAGCCCCATGGTGCGGGCCCGCTGGGGCGTCAAGCTCCAGGACTCCCCGCTCGCCGGCACGGCTGCCGCCTTCGAGTCGGTCACGGACGAGCTGACGTTCGTACTCGGCCCGCTCTTCGCGACCGCGCTGTGCACGACCATCGACCCGGCGGCCGGACTCTTCACGGAGGCCGGACTCACCCTGGTGGGCGGTCTGCTGTTCGCCGCGCAGAAGAGCACCCAGCCCAAGCCCGCCTCCCGCGAGGAGCACGCGCGCGTGGAGCACACGTCTGCGCTGCGCATCCCCGGTGTGCGGGTCCTGATCGTGACCTTCCTCGGCATCGGCGCCGTCTTCGGCGGCATGCAGGTCTCGCTCGCCGCCTTCACCGAGTCCATCGGTGAGCCCGGCCTGAACGGCGTCCTGTACGGCACGTTCGCGGCCGGCAACATGCTCTCCGGGCTCGCCTGCGGTGCCATCGCCTGGAAGATCGCCCCGCAGCGGCGCCTCCTCGTCGGGTACGCGGCACTGACCCTGATGGCCTCCGGCCTCTGGGCCGCCCACTCCGTGGTGCTCCTTGCCGGGCTCGGCCTCCTGGTCGGCGTATGCATCGCGCCCGCGCTGATCACCGGCTACACGCTGGTCGACCGTCTCGTGGACCCCTCGGGCCGCACCGAGGCGTTCACCTGGCTCACCGGTGCCGTCGCGCTCGGCCAGGCCGCGGCCGTCACGGTCGCGGGTCAGATGGAGGACCACTTCTGGGACGGCGCCGGATTCCTGGTGCCGCTCGGCGGTACGGCGCTGGCCCTCGCGGTGCTCGTGACCCTGCGCTCGCGGCTCGTCCCGCGGTCCGTCGGACGCACCGTGGCGCGTGGCGTGGGTCACCGCGAGCCGGTCACGGTGGACTGATCTCTCGGAATACGTCACTATGGACCGTCGTTAGCACTCATCGAGTGAGAGTGCCAGGAGGAAGCAAGTGCCGACGTACCAGTACCAGTGCACCGAATGCGGCGAGGGCCTCGAGGCGGTGCAGAAGTTCACGGATGACGCTTTGACCGTGTGCCCCAGCTGCGACGGACGCCTCAAGAAGGTGTTCTCGGCCGTCGGCATCGTCTTCAAGGGCTCCGGCTTCTACCGCAACGACAGCCGCGGCTCGTCGTCGAGCAGTACGCCGTCGACGGCCTCCGCGTCGAAGTCCGACTCCAAGTCGTCGGACTCCAAGTCCTCCGCGAGCGCTTCGTCGTCCTCGGCGTCCCCTTCGTCGTCGGACTCGAAGTCGTCGGGATCCTCCTCGGGGTCGTCGGCCGGCTCCAGCTCCTCGAGCTCTTCGGCCGCCTAGTCCCGGGGCCGACCGCCCCGCGCACGTCTTTCTTCCAGGTCCCCGCTGTCCTCCGACAGCGGGGACCTCGGCGTTCTGGGGCCCGGCTACTGTGCTCGGCATGGTGAACACGGCTAACGCGACCAGCACGGAACGCGCCGAGATCGGTGTCATCGGCGGCTCCGGCTTCTACTCCTTCCTCGACAACGTGACCGAACTCCAGGTCGACACCCCCTACGGGGCGCCCAGCGACTCCCTGTTCCTCGGGGACATCGCCGGGCGGCGGGTCGCGTTCCTGCCCCGGCACGGCCGCGGACACCATCTGCCGCCGCATCGCATCAACTACCGCGCCAACCTGTGGGCGTTGCGCTCCGTGGGTGTGCGACAGGTGCTCGGTCCGTGCGCGGTGGGCGGACTGCGGCCCGAATTCGGGCCCGGAACGCTGCTGGTGCCCGATCAGCTCGTGGACCGCACCAAGTCGCGTACGCAGACCTATTTCGACGGAGTGCCGCTGTCGGACGGAAGCATTCCGAACGTCGTGCACGTGTCGCTCGCCGATCCGTACTGCCCCGCCGGGCGCAGCGCCGCTCTGAAGGCGGCCCGTGGGCGGGAGTGGGAGCCGGTGGACGGCGGGACGCTCGTGGTGATCGAGGGGCCGCGGTTCTCGACCCGGGCCGAATCGCTCTGGCACGCGGGTCAGGGTTGGTCGGTGGTGGGCATGACCGGGCACCCCGAGGCCGTGCTCGCCCGTGAACTGGAGCTTTGCTACACGTCGTTGACACTGGTCACGGACCTGGACGCGGGCGCGGAGAGCGGCGAGGGAGTCTCGCACGAGGAGGTGCTCCAGGTGTTCGCGGCAAATGTGGACCGGCTGCGGACGGTGCTGTTCGACGCGGTGGCCGGGCTGCCCGCCGAGGGTGAGCGGGACTGCCTGTGTGCGGGGGCGCTCGGCGGGATGGATCCGGGGATTCAGCTGCCGTGAGGGGCAGGAACTTCACCTTCGGGTGAGGGAGTTGTCCACAACCGGTGAGTAGTGCACGGGGCTCAGCGGGATTCGGCGCGGGCCCGCATCGTGGGAGCGGAAGGCAAGATCCGCAGCTCTCCCGAACTCTCCGCAGGTGGTGGCCGACATGCCGCAGGTTTCCTCAGACATCTCCTCCCCTTCGCCTCCCCCGCCGTGCCCGGTCCCGCACTTCTCCCCCGTGCGGGTACGGGGCGGGCGCCGACGCCTGCGAAGGCTGCTGCGGCACAGGCGGCGGGCCATGGCCGCGGGACTTGCGGTGACCGCCGCGGCGCTCGTGGCCGCCGGGCCGCGGGACGTCGAACGGGCGCGGCCGCCAGGGCATCCGGCAGCCGCTGCCGCGCCCTCGCGGGAGTCGGAGCGGGCGTCGGAGCGGGAGTTTCGGGCAGCTGCCATGGTGACGGCGCCGGTGCGGATCGCGGACGCGGAGACGGTGCGCCTGCTGCACCGCGGTGACCGGGTCGACGTCGTGGCCTCGGACGGATCGACGTCGCGGGTGGTGGCGGCCGGGGCGCGGGTGACCGAAGTGCCCGAGCCGCAGGCGGACGCTGCCGAAAGTGCCGCCGAGCCAGGGGCGTTGCTCGTGCTCTCGGTGCCACGGGCGACGGCGGCGCGGCTCGCCGGAGCGGGTGCGGGCATGCGGCTGGCGGTGACGCTGTGCTGACTCAGTATGTGTGCAACTGCACTGATCTTCTGTCAAGTCGCTCGTTCGGCTTACCCAATTGGACAGTCCTACCAGGCCCTGACGTAGTTTGCGAAGCTGTCTGTTTCACGAACTGCATGTGCAACGAAAGGCCTCGTGGTGAGCGAGAAGAACGAGCCGAGTCTCTGGGAGGGCTTCAAGGCCTTCCTGATGCGCGGCAATGTCGTCGACCTGGCGGTCGCGGTGGTCATCGGCGCCGCGTTCACGAACATCGTGAACTCCGTGGTGAAGGGTGTCATCAACCCGCTGGTCGGTGCCTTCGGAACGAAGGATCTCGACCACTACAGCTCGTGTCTGAAGGACCCGTGCGTCATGAAGGCCGACGGCACGGTCGAGAGCGGCATCCCGATCATGTGGGGCACGGTCCTCAGCGCGACGCTCAGCTTTGTGATCACCGCGGCCGTCGTCTACTTCCTGATGGTGCTGCCCATGGCCAAGTATCTGGCGCGGCAGGCCGCGCGGAAGGCCGAGAAGGAGGGCACGCAGGAGGTCCTCGAGATCACGGAGCTGGAGGTCCTCAAGGAGATCCGCGACGCCCTGGTGGCACAGCGCGGCTCGGGGCACGACGAGCGCTAGCTCTGGCTCAGAGGTGGTGCGGCGGCTTCTCGTCGAGGAAGCGCGCCAGGTCGGCGGCGCTGTCGCCGCCCGGAGGCCGCTCGCCCCACCCGCGGTCCGTGTCGTCCGAAGACTGCTGCGACAGGGGGTCGTCGAAGACCAGGGCGCTCTTCGGCTTCTTCGGCGCCTCGGAGTCCTTCGGGGTCTCCGATTCCTTCGGATCGCGCGGTTCGGAGGCGGGGGCGGTGCTCATGCTTCCAGGGTACGTCGGTGGGGCGCCGCGGTGGGCGTCAGACGACTGTGAGCCCCTGAGCTGCGAAGATCTCCCTGGCGGCGGCCATCTGCCCAGGGCTCGGCGAGGGAGTGCCGCGCAGGGTGAAGTCCTTACCGAGGGCGTCCCACTTCGGCTCGCCCAGCTTGTGGAAGGGCAGCACGTCGACGCGCGAGACGTTGCCGAGCGACGCGGCGAAGCGGGCGACGCCCTCGATGTTCGCCGGGGCGTCGGTCAGACCGGGGACGAGGACGAAGCGCACCCATACGTCCTTGCCGAGGTCGGCGAGACGGCGGGCGAAGTCGAGGGTGGGTCGCAGCGGCCGGCCGGTGACCTTCTTGTACGTGTCGCGGTCCCAGGACTTGATGTCCAGGAGCACGAGGTCGACGTCACGCAGCAGGGCGTCGGTGGCGCGCACCCCGAGGAAGCCGGAGGTGTCCAGCGCTGTGTGCAGGCCCAGTTCGTGCTTGAGGCGGTGCAGAAGTTCGCCGGTGAAGACGGGCTGCAGGAGGGGTTCGCCGCCGCTGACGGTGGCACCGCCGCCCGCCGCCGCGATGAACTTGGTGTACTTGGCGGCCTCCTTGATCACGTCGTCGGCGCTGGTCCGCTTGCCGTCCCGCATCCGCCAGGTGTCGGGGTTGTGGCAGTACAGGCAGATCAGCGGGCAGCCCGAGAGGAACGTGACGAAGCGGGTCCCGGGGCCGTCGACGCCGGTGGACAGGTCCCAGGAGTGGAGGGATCCGGTGACGGGGCGCCGGGTGACCGCGGCCGCGGGGGTCGCCGTGCCGCGCGCGGTCACCGTGTTGAGCAGAGCAGTCATGGCAGTGCTCCAGGTGGCTCAGAGCGAGCCGTGGAAGGTGCGGTTGATGACGTCGAGCTGCTGGTCGCGGGTCAGGCGGACGAAGTTGACCGCGTAGCCGGAGACCCGGATGGTCAGCTGCGGGTAGTTCTCGGGGTGCTCCATGGCGTCCTGGAGCGTCGCCCTGTCGAGCACGTTGACGTTCATGTGGAAGCCGTCGCTGGCCATGTAGCCGTCGAGGACCCCGGAGAGGTTCTGGACCCGCTCCCCGGGCGTGCGGCCCAGGGCGTCCGGCGTGATGGTGTTGGTGAGCGAGATGCCGTCCTCGGCGTCGTCGTAGTCGAGCTTGGCGACCGACAGCGCCGAGGCGATGTAGCCGTGCTCGTCCCGGCCGTTCATCGGGTTGGCACCGGGGGCGAACGGCTCGCCCGCGCGGCGGCCGTCGGGGGTGTTGCCGGTCTTCTTGCCGTAGACGACGTTCGAGGTGATCGTCAGGACGGACTGGGTGTGCACCGCGTCGCGGTAGGTCGGGTGCTGTCGGATCTTGCCCATGAAGTCCGAGACGATGCGCCGGGCGATGTGGTCGGCCCGCTCGTCGTTGTTGCCGTAGGCGGGGTAGTCGCCCTCGATCTCGTAGTCGACGGCGAGGCCCGTCTCGTCGCGGATGACCTTGACCTTGGCGTGCTTGATGGCGGAGAGCGAGTCGGCGGCGACGGACAGGCCCGCGATGCCGCACGCCATCGTGCGCAGGATCTCCCGGTCGTGCAGCGCCATCTCGATGCGCTCGTAGGCGTACTTGTCGTGCATGTAGTGGATGACGTTCAGCGCGTGGACGTACGTCTTCGCGAGCCAGCCGAGCATGGCGTCGTAGCGCTCGACGACGGTGTCGTAGTCCAGGTGGTCGCCCTCAATGGGCTCGAAGCCCTCGACGACGCGCTTGCCTGTCTTCTCGTCACGGCCGCCGTTGATCGCGTAGAGCAGGGCCTTGGCGACGTTGACGCGGGCGCCGAAGAACTGCATCTGCTTGCCGACGGCCATGGCCGACACACAGCAGGCGATGGCCGTGTCGTCACCGTACTTGGGGCGCATCAGGTCGTCGGACTCGAACTGGATGGCCGAGGTGTCGATGGCGACCTTGGCGGCGAAGTCCTTGAAGCCCTTGGGCAGTTCGCGTGCCCAGAAGACCGTCAGGTTCGGCTCGGGGGCGGGGCCCAGGTTGTAGAGGGTCTGCAGGGCACGGAACGTGGTGCGGGAGACGAGCGGGCGGCCGTCCTGGCCGATGCCGGCCATGGACCAGGTGACCCAGGTCGGGTCGCCGGAGAAGCCCTCGTTGTACTCGGGGGTGCGCAGGAAGCGGACGATGCGGAGCTTGATGACGAAGTCGTCGATGAACTCCTGGGCCTCGGTCTCGGTGATGCGGCCGGCCTCGATGTCGCGCTGGAGGTAGATGTCGAGGAAGTTGTCGATGCGGCCGATCGACATGGCCGCGCCGTTCTGCTCCTTCACGGCGGCCAGGTAGGCGAAGTACAGCCACTGGACGGCCTCGCGGCCGGTGGTGGCGGGTGCCGAGATGTCGTAGCCGTACGACATCGCCATGGCCTTCAGCTCGCCCAGCGCCTTGATCTGCTCGGAGGTCTCCTCGCGGGCCCGGATGACGTCCTCGGTGGCCCACTCCTCGGCAAGGAGGTCCCTGTCGGCCTCCTTCGCGGCGATGAGGCGGTCGACTCCGTAGAGCGCGACGCGGCGGTAGTCGCCGATGATGCGGCCGCGACCGTAGGCGTCGGGCAGGCCGGTGATGATGCCGGAGGAGCGGCAGGCGCGGATCTCGGGCGTGTAGGCGTCGAAGACGCCTTCGTTGTGGGTCTTGCGGAGGTGGGTGTAGATGTCCTTGACCTCGGGGTCGGCCTCGTAGCCGTAGGCGTTGAGAGCGCCCTCGACCATCCGCCAGCCGCCGTTGGGCATGATGGCGCGCTTGAGCGGGGCGTCCGTCTGGAGGCCGACGATCAGGTCCGCGTGGTCGGCGGCCGTGCCGTCGACGTAGCCGGGCCTGAAGGCGTCGATGCGGGACGGGGTCTGCACGTCCACGTCGTGGATGCCGCGCTCGATCTCGGCGGGAAACATCGAGAGGAGCTTCTGCCAGACGTGGGTGGTGCGTTCGGTCGCGCCGGTCAGGAAGGAGCCGTCGCCCTCGTACGGGGTGTAGTTCTGCTGCACGAAGTCGCGGACGTTGATGGCGTCCCGCCACAGGCCGCCCGTGAAACCGTCCCACGCCTGGCCGTGCACTGTCGCTTCCGCGGGAGTAGCAGTCATCGCCGACACCTTCCGAATCGCCTTTTCGCTATGCCTCCATTGCACTCCGCTCTGATCGATCAGGGGCTCCGCAATGGTCCCCACTTCGGGGCCGGAGGTCCTCTCTCTCCGCACGACGGACGGGATACACCCGCCCTGACCTGGCACTTCTCCCGGGACTTTGGGCCTAAGTTCGCTTGTGAAGGCATTCACAAGAAAATCCGGACATGCCGGTGGGCCGGGTGCTCCCACACCCGGCCCACCGTTCCGACGCCGCTCGGGGCGTCAGCTCGGGGATTCCGCACCCTTGCGGGCGTAGAACCACCAGCACACCGCGATACAGCTGGCGTAGAAAGCCACGAAGCCCCACATCGCGCTGGTGACGGCGAAGTTGGCGAACATCGCCGGGATGAAGAAGAAGCCGTAGGCCGCGATGGCGGAGGTGAATCCGGTGACGGCGCCCGCCTCCATCTCGGACTGCTTCAGCGCCTTCGTGTAGGCGGGGGTGCCCTCCGTCAGGCCCTTCAGGTGCTGGGCCCGGAAGATCACCGGGATCTGGCGGAACGTCGAGCCGTTGCCTATGCCCGAGAAGAAGAACGCGCACAGGAAGCAGACGAAGAAGCCCCAGAAGTTGCCGTCGTCACCGCCGGAGGGCAGGAAGTTGATGACGCCGATGATCGAGAGCGCCATGCCGACGAACGAGATGATGGTGACCCTCGCGCCACCGATCTTGTCGGCGATCCAGCCGCCGGCCCAGCGGGCGAGCGCGCCCACGGCCGGACCCATCCAGGCGTACGTGGCCGCGGAGTAGGCCGCGTCGATCGGCGTGAACGTGGTCTTGATGAGCATCGGCAGAGCTGCCGCGAACCCGATGAAGGAACCGAACGTGCCGACGTAGAGCCAGGTCATCAGCCAGTTGTGCTTGCGCTTGAAGATGATCTTCTGCTGGCTGAAGGGGGTGGAGGCGACCTTCAGGTCGTTCTGGCCGAACCACGCGACCGCGGCGAGGATCACCAGGACGGGCACCCACAGGAACGCGGCGTTCTGCAGCCACACGGGTGTGCCGTCCGCCTTGTGCTGGGCCGAGCCGACCGCGAGCACCGAGCTGGTGATGACGATCGGGGTGACCAGCTGGACGACGGAGACACCGAGGTTGCCGAGACCGCCGTTGATGCCGGTGGCGTTGCCCTTGTCCCGCTTGGGGAAGAAGAAGCCGATGTTGGCCAGGGACGAGGCGAAGTTGGCGCCGCCGACACCGCAGAGGGCCGCGATGGCGATCATCACGCCGTACGAGGTGTTCGGGTCCTGCACCGCGATGCCGAGCCAGATCAGCGGGATGACCAGGACGATCGTGGAGAGCGCGGTGAAGCGGCGCTGCCCGATCATCGGGCCGAGGAAGGTGTAGAAGACGCGCGCCGTGCCGCCGGTGATGCCGGGGACGGCCGTCAGCCAGAACAGCTGCGAGGTGGAGAAACCGAAGCCGACGTCCTTGAGGTTGGTCGCCGTGACCGACCACACCTGCCAGACGACGAACGCGACCAGGAGCGCGGGGACGGCGATCCACAGGTTGCGGGCGGCGACCTTCTTGCCGATGGACTTCCAGAAGAGTTCGTTCTCCGGCTCCCAGTCGGTGATGGTCTTGCCGGGGCGGTACTGCGCGGGGTCGTACGTGCTGACCGATGGCGCGGACCGCGCTTCTTGAGCGGCAGGCGATGTCATGTTGGATCCCAGTTCGCTACGGGTCCCGACCTTGCTCCGGGGCCTGACACATCCACCCTCGCGTGCGCGGATCTTCGGGAGCAGAGGCGTAGGGCATGCGTCGACCGGCCCAAAGACATGAAGATCAGAGGGCCTTCGGACGTTCGGGCCTCGATGCCTCCCCCGCGTGATACGCAAGTCGGCATGGCTTCCTCGAACCCCTCCACCAGGCCCCGCACCCACTCCCTCTCCGATGTCGCCGGCCTACGCGTGGGCCATGCCACCCGCGTCGCGCCCACCCACGCGGGCCACCTCACCGGCACCACGGTCGTGCTCGCCCCGGAGGGCGGCGCCGTCGCGGCCGTGGATGTGCGCGGCGGCGGCCCCGGCACCCGCGAGACGGATGCCCTCGACCCCCGCAATCTGGTCCAGCGCGTCGAGGCCGTGGTGCTGACCGGCGGCAGCGCGTACGGCCTGGACTCCGCGACCGGCGTGATGGCGTGGCTCGAGGAGCGGGGCCGGGGCGTGCGGGTCGGCCCCGATCCCTCCCACGTCGTCCCCGTGGTCCCGGCCGCCTGCGTCTTCGACCTCGGCCGGGGCGGCGACTTCACGGCACGCCCCGACGCCACGACGGGCCGGGCCGCGGTGGAGGCCGCCGCGGGCAGCGAGCCGTTCACGCCCGTCGAGGAGGGGAACGTGGGCGCGGGCACCGGAGCCGTGGTCGGGAAGGTCAAGGGCGGTGTCGGCAGCGCGAGCGTCCGGCTGGACTCGGGCATCACCGTGGCCGCCCTGGTCGTGGCGAACGCGGCGGGCTCGGGGGTCGACGCGGGGACGGGCGCGCTGTACGGGCGGTTCTTCGAGGGGCGGCCGGTGGCCTACCCCGCCCCCGAGGTGCACGAGGAGGCCACGCGCCGCCTCGCCGAAGCCGCCGCCGAGAGCGGGCCTCCGCCGCTGAACACGACCCTCGCCGTGGTGGCCACGGACGCCGAACTCACCAAGGCCCAGGCGCAGAAGCTCGCGGGGACGTCGCACGACGGCATGGCACGCGCCGTGCGCCCCGTCCATCTGCTCAACGACGGGGACACCGTCTTCGCCCTCGCGACCGGTGAGCGCCCGTTGGCGGCCGACCATCCCCTCGCCCTGAACGAAGTCCTGGCGGCGGGCGCGGACATGGTGACGGCGGCGATCGTCAGGGCGCTCCTGGCCGCCGAGTCCGTCGCGACACCGGGCGGCAACTTCCCCTCGTACCGAGACCTTTACGGCGAGCAAGCCGAGTAGCCGCCGACCGACCCCCTCCCCCGACCAAGCCCCACAGGCCCCCGCCGGCTCAGGAATCCCAAAGCGTCACCTAAGGGAATTCCCAGAAACAACAGCTACAAATGGCCGCAGAGCACGGTCCGTTGACCCGCCGACGGGCGATGTCCATGTGCCCGCCCTCACATCAAGCGGACGGAACCTCTCCGCCCGCAGGCCGCTCTTAACCCTTACTGGATCAGAACGCGCACTTCGCACAAAGATGGAGCAGCCCGTGACAACGTCGCACATAGCCAAGCCCCGGCGACGCACCCTTCTGGCGGCCACCGCGCTCGCCGCCGTAGGTGCGCTCACCCTCACGGCCTGTGGCGGCGACTCGGACGCCGATGGCGACAGCGACGGCAAGAACGGCAAGAACAAGACCCAGGGCGCCGACATCACCATCTCGGCGAAGGACGGCTCGACCGGGGCCTCCATCAACGCCACGGGCGTCAAGGTCGAGGGCGGCAAGCTGACCGAGGTGAAGATGACCCTGGTCTCCACCGGGGCGGCGGTCGACGGCACGCTCTCCTCCGACGGCACCAGCTGGAAGCCCAAGGCCCAGCTGGAACGCGGCATGAAGTACAAGATCACCGCCGACGCGAAGGACACCGAGGGCAAGGAAGCCACCGAGAACTCCATCTTCACCACCGTCTCGAAGGCCAACAGCTTCATCGGCAGTTACACCCCCGACGGCGGCACGAAGGTCGGTGTCGGCATGCCGGTCTCCTTCAACTTCGACAAGGCGATCACCGAGAAGCAGTCCGTCCAGTCGCACATCAAGGTCACCACCGACAGCGGCCAGAAGGTCGTGGGCCACTGGTTCGGCGACCAGCGCCTGGACTTCAGGCCCGAGGAGTACTGGAAGGCCGGCTCCAAGGTCACGATGAAGATCGACCTGGAGGGCGTGAAGGGCGCGGACGGCGCCACCGGCGTACAGAACAAGACGGTCAGCTTCACCGTGGGCCGCGCGCAGGTCTCCACGGTCGACGTGAAGGCCAAGAAGATGACGGTCGAGCGCGACGGCAAGGTCATCAAGACCATCCCGATCTCCGCGGGCAGCCCGTCGAATCCCACGTACAACGGCAAGATGGTGATCTCCGAGAAGTTCACCCAGACCCGGATGAACGGCGACACGGTCGGCTTCGGCGGTGAGTACGACATCAAGGACGTCCCGCACGCGATGCGCCTGTCGTCGTCCGGCACCTTCATCCACGGCAACTACTGGGGCTCGCCCTCGATCTTCGGCAGCGCCAACACCAGCCACGGCTGCGTCGGACTGCGGGACGCGCAGGGCGCGGGCGACTCCAGCACGCCGGGCGCGTGGTTCTACGACAACTCCCTCATCGGGGACATCGTGACGGTCAAGGGATCCCCGGACGAGACCATCGCCCCGGACAACGGCCTGAACGGCTGGAACATGTCCTGGAGCGAGTGGACGGCGGGCAGCGCGGGCTGATTCCGGCCGCCGCTCCTGAGCCTCTCACCAGCCCCAACACCGCGAGCCGCACGGGAACTTGCCGTGCGGCTCGTACGTTTTCCAGTTCCCGGACATGATGTCCGACGCAGGGGCTACGGTATGCACTCACAAGGTGACATGCAGCAACGCCGGGAGAGACCTTGAGCGTTCCGTACGAGTACGAGACGGCGTACGAGCCACAGTCTGCCGAGCAGAATTCTCCGCACTCCCCGCAGGAGCATCTCGAGCGGCTCCTGCGCCGCGCCATGAACTCGTTCGACCTGCCGGACGACACGATAGGGCGTCTGGACTCGGCGCTGGCGTACGACAGTTCGCTGCACTCCGCGCATCACAGCGCGGGCCTGCACCGCGAGACGTACCGCCACACATGGCTGCTCGCCGACGCGGGCGCGCTCACCCTGTGGGAGCTCGTGCACAACACCGGGCCGGACAGCCACCCCCAGTACGAGGTGTACGCGGACGAGGAGGAGGCCGGGGTCGCCACCTCGCGTCTTCCGCTCCCGCCCGACACCCCCTCCGCCGCCTGCGAGCAGCCCGTCGTGCTCCAGCTCCCGGTCACCGACGAACCCCGTCATACGTACGTGCCGGACGACTCCGCGGATCACGGCCGCCGACTGCTGCGCCGCGCGGAGAACTCGGTGAGCGAGGGGCGCCCCGGCGAGGACCTCGAGCGGTTATTGCGCTCGGCGTTCGCGCACCAGATCACGCAGGCCTTCGGGCGCCCCTGCCTGCCGGGCGAGGCGCGCCTCTGCTTCTCGCTCTACGAGCACGCGTTCCTGCTCTTCGACGGCAGCGAGCTCAGCCTCTGGGAGGTCGAGCACACGGTCACGCCCGACAAGCGGCACCGCTGCGAGGTGTACGTCTCCGAGGAAGCGGCCCGCGCGGCGATGGAGCAGCGCGCCAGGAACATTCCGCAGCAGCGCACGAAGTAGGGGCCGGTCCGCGTCCGAGCCTCAGGGGCGGCTGTCGCCGAACTGCCGTACCAGGCCCGCGAAGGCGGCGCGCTCGTCCGCCGTCAGCTCGACCGTCTCGGCGTGCGGCGGGCCCGCCTGCGCGGGCAGCGCACCCAGCGCCCGTGACCTGCGCCAGGCATCCACGTCGGTCTGGTCGCGCCGCATCACCCGCACCAGGCCCACGGCCCAGACGACGGTCGCCGCGGCCAGGACGGCCACGCCTGTCTGCTGGAGGATCGAGACATTCTGGAGCATGCCGCACAGTAGACAACACGATCCGGGGCTTACGACAGGGGGTTGTGGGACTTACGTCCTGAAGTGACGCATGTCGCACAACCCCCCGCATAGGGTCCGAACGGCCGATGCCCGGCAGTCGGGCCCGAATGGGCCGGGATCAGACAGCCGCCGGCACCCGCTCCTCCGGCGCCGCTTCCTCGCCCGTGCTGCCGTCCTTGGAAGGCGCCGCCCTCCGGGCGCCCTTGAGCAGGATGACCGCCACGGTAGAGACGCCGACTCCGGCGGCGATCGCCACCAGGTACAGCAGCGGCTGCCCGATGAGCGGCACCACGAAGATGCCGCCGTGCGGGGCCCGCAGCGTGCAGCCGAAGGCCATCGACAGGGCGCCGGTGACCGCGCCGCCCGCCATCGACGCCGGAATCACCCGCAGCGGGTCGGCCGCGGCGAACGGGATCGCACCCTCCGTGATGAAGGAGGCGCCCAGGAACCAGGCCGCCTTGCCGTTCTCACGCTCGGTCTTGGTGAAGAGCCGGCCGCGGACCGTGGTGGCCAGGGCCATGGCCAGCGGCGGGACCATACCGGCCGCCATCACCGCGGCCATGACCTTGAAGCTGCCATCGGTCGGGTTGGCGAGGCCGCCGACGGCGAAGGCGTAAGCGACCTTGTTCAGCGGGCCGCCGAGGTCGAAGCACATCATCAGGCCGAGGATGACGCCGAGGATGATGGCGTTGGCGCCGGACAGGCCCTCCAGCCAGTCCGTGAGCGCGCTCTGCAGCTCCGCGATGGGCTTCCCGATGACGAGGAACATCAGGAAGCCGACGACCGCGGACGAGATCAGCGGGATCACGACCACCGGCATGATCCCGCGCAGGACGGCCGGGATCCGCACGCGCTGGATGCCCATGACGACCGCGCCCGCGATCAGGCCCGCCGCGAGACCGCCCAGGAACCCCGCGTTGATCGTGACGGCGACGGAACCGCCGACGAATCCGGGGACGAGCCCTGGCCGGTCGGCCATTCCGTACGCGATGTACCCCGCGAGGACCGGCACCAGGAAGGCGAAGGCCAGTCCGCCGATCTGGAAGAGGAGCGCGGCCCAGCTGGTGGTGTCCGTCCACACGAAGTGCTCGGCGACGGACGGCGCCTTGTCGATCTTCCAGCCGCCGATGGCGAAGCCGAGGGCGATGAGGAGACCGCCGGCGGCGACGAACGGCACCATGTAACTGACGCCGGACATGAGCCACTTGCGCAGCTTGGTGCCGTAACCGTCGCCACTGTCACCGACGTTGTCGACGGGGCTCGGCCCGACGTCCGCGGTGGTCTCGCCGCGGGCCGCCTTCGCCCGCACCTCGGCGATGAGCTCGGCGGGCCTGCTGATGCCCGCCTTCACCCCGACGTCGACGGTGGGCTTTCCGCCGAAGCGGTCCTTGTCCCGTACGGGGACGTCGTGCGCGAAGATGACCGCGTCCGCGGCGGCGACGACGGCCGGGTCGAGGCGGGTGAAGCCCGCTGACCCCTGGGTCTCGACCGTGAGCTCCACGCCTGCCTCGCGGGCGGCGTTCTCGAGGGACTCGGCCGCCATGTAGGTGTGCGCGATGCCGGTGGGGCAGGAGGTGACCGCGACGATGCGGAACGGTTCCGCCGGGTCAGGGGCGCTCTCCGGCTGCGGCTCCGCGGGGTCGTCCGCCGCGCTGTCCGCCGTGCTGTCCGCCGCGCACTCCCCCGTGATCAGGGCCGCGGCGGTCCCGGCGTCCTCCGCCGCCCGCAGCGCGCTCGTGAACTCCTCGTCCATCAACTGCCGCGCGAGGGACGACAGGATGGTCAGGTGGGCGTCATCGGCTCCGGCGGGAGCGGCGATCAGGAAGATCAGGTCTGCGGGGCCGTCCGGCGCCCCGAAGTCGATGCCTCGGGCCGAGCGGCCGAAGGCCAGGGTCGGCTCGGTGACGTGGGCGCTGCGGCAGTGCGGGATGCCGATGCCGCCGTCGAGGCCGGTCGGCATCTGCGCCTCGCGGGTCGCCACATCGGCGAGGAACCCGTCCAGATCGGTCACCCGCCCCAAGGCCACCATGCGTTCGGCGAGGGCACGGGCCGCCGCTTCCTTGGTTCCGGCGGACCGGTCGATTTCGAGGTCGACCAGTTCCGCGGTGATCATCTCGCTCATCGCGGGCTCCTTCGCACGCGTATCGCCCGGAGGGCGGGGGTGGGGACGGGGGTGCTGCGGGTGGGGTACGTCATGACGCCGGCTCCGTCAGTACGCGGTCCATGGGGACCTCCGACGTGACGGTGACGGCGTCGGGCGCGAGGTCGGCGGGGGTCGGCATCGCGCTGCCGGGGAGCTGGACCGCTGCCGCGCCGTGCGCCACGGCCGAGGCGAGGGCGGTGACGCCGGTGCCGCCCGCGACGAGGAAACCGGCCAGGGAGGAGTCACCGGCTCCGACGTTGCTGCGTACGGCGTCGACCGGTGCGGAAGCGAAGTACGCGCCGGAGTCGTCCACCAGGAGCTGGCCGTCCGCGCCGAGACTGGCGAGCACGGCCCGCGCGCCCAGCTGCCGTAGTTCCTCGGCCGCCTTGACCGCGTCGCCGACGGTCGCCAGGGGGCGGCCCACGGCTTCGGCGAGCTCCTCCGCGTTCGGCTTGACGACGTCGGGGCGTTCGGCGAGGGCGGCGAGCAGGGCGGGGCCCGAGGTGTCGAGGGCGATGCGGGCGCCGGCGGCGTGCGCGCGGGCCACCAGGTCGGCGTACCAGGAAGGGGCGAGCCCGCGGGGCAGGCTGCCGCAGCAGGCGATCCAGTCGGCGCCGACGGAACGCTCCCGCACGGTGGAGAGCAGCGACTCGGCCTCGGCCGCGGTCAGTTCGGGTCCGGCCGCATTGATCTTGGTGAGAGTTCCGTCCGGTTCGGCCACGGCGATGTTGGAGCGGGTCTGGCCGGCGACCGGGACCGGGGCGACCTGGATGCCCTGCTCGTCGAGGAGTTGGGCCACCAGCGCGCCGGGCGCGCCGCCGAGGGGCAGGACCGCGAGCGTCGCCGCGCCTGCCGCCGCGACCGCCCTCGACACGTTGACGCCCTTGCCGCCCGGGTCCATGCGGTCACCGGTGGCCCGGATGACCTCGCCGCGGTCCAGCGAGGGGACCTCGTAGGTGCGGTCGAGGGAGGGGTTGGGGGTGACGGTGAGGATCATGCGCGTACGTACCGTTTCATTGCTGACCTGCGTGGTGTCGCTCTTGAGTGTGTCCGCGTCGCTCATGCGCGGATCACCTCCGTGCCGCCGCTCTCGATCGCCGCGGCGTCCTCGGGACTGAGGCCGCTGTCGGTGATCAGCAGATCCACGTCCGCCAGGTCACCGAAGCGCGCGAAGTGCTCCTGCCCGTGCTTGGTGGAGTCCGCTAGGAGCACCACGCGGCGGGCCGCGCCGATCGCCGCGCGCTTGACGGCGGCTTCGGCGAGGTCGGGAGTGGTCAGGCCGGCTTGCGCGGAGAAGCCGTTCGCGGCGACGAAGAGGACGTCGGCGCGGATCTCTCCGTACGCCCGCAGTGCCCACGCGTCGACGGCGGCGCGCGTACGGCTGCGGACGCGGCCGCCGATGAGGTGAAGCTGGATGCCGGGGTGGTCGGCGAGACGGGCGGCGGTGGGGAGGCCGTGCGTGACGACGGTGAAGGTCGCTTCCAGCGGGAGGGAGGCCGCCAGGCGGGCGACGGTCGAACCGGCGTCGAGGATGACGCTGCCTTCGGCGGGGAGTTCGGCGAGGGCGGCGTGGGCGATGCGGTCCTTCTCGTCGGCCGCCGTTCCCTCCCGCTCCGCGAGGTCCGGTTCGAAGTCGAGGCGCCCCGCCGGTATGGCACCGCCGTGCACACGGCGCACCATGCCCGCGCGGTCGAGGGCCTTCAGGTCGCGCCGGATGGTCTCGGCGGTGACCTTGAACTCCTCGGCGAGCGAGAGGACGTCGACCCGGCCGCCGTCGCGCGCGAGCCGCAGAATCTCCTGCTGCCGCTCCGGTGCGTACATGTCCGTTTGCCTCCGCCGCATGCCCGAGTGTGTGGTTTCCCCTGCAGAGTACGACTGCTTTTCCACAAAGTCCACAGGCTCGGACCTTGCACGGACATAAACGGACTTCGCTTCTCCCCCTAGCTAGCCCCCTAGCCCCCTAGCCCCTCGCCCCCGCACCACTGGGCCCAGGACGCGACGGCGGCCCAGGCGGAGCTCTGAGCTCCGCCTGGGC